>JASLIH010000087.1 GCA_030152105.1 Actinomycetes bacterium | reverse complement strand
TCGGCCCGGAACTCCGACAGCAGCACCGCCCGGGTCGAGATGGTCGAGGTGAAGCGCCGGAACTCGCCTGGGGCGAACTTGCCCCGGTCCAGCACCTGGGAGACCTGCTCGCGCTCGAGGGCGGCCAGCTCCTTGAGCCGGGAGACGGCCACGAACGCCCCCACCCGCTGGGCCAGCTGCGGGTCGGCGATACCGGTGATCAGCCCCCGGTTGGTGTTGAGCAGGTCGGCGATGGTGGTGTTGTAGGCGTCCAGGGCGGCCCCCGGGGCGATCGACGCACGGTTCACGTCCTGGCGCAGGTCGGTCAGCCCGGCCAGCCGGCTGTTGGCGGAGGCCAGCTCGTCGGCGGCGGCCGGGGCGAGGGCGTCGACGTCCAGGCCGGCGGCGCTGTCGCGGTAGTCGGCCAGGGCGCGGTTGGTGGCGGCCCGCTGCGTGCGCAGCTCCGGGGACCGCCGGCCGGACAGCAGCCCGCCGAGGGTCAGGCCCCGTTCGCGCTGGAGCTCGTGGGCCAGGGCGGTGCCGCGCAGGGCGAACTCGGTCAGGCCGCGAACCTGGGCGGCCTGACGGCTGGTCGAGACGCTCGACCCGATGCGAAGCCCGGCCAGCAGCAGCAGGGCCGCGACCGGCAGCAGGAGGATCAGCGCGATCTTGGGACGGAGGGACAGATTGCCGAGCAACGACCCAGCTTTCATGGGGACGACGGGTCGAGTGACACGAAGCGGGCGGGGACCGTAGTACGCTTCGGGTCTTCAGGGAGCGAAGCTGTCACAACGTGGTGGATGGTGCAAGGGCGGACAAGCGGTTGGGGACGGCGGCGCAGCGCGTTTCAGGTGCTCGCGCTGCTGGTCGTGGCCGCCCTGGCCGCCGGCTGCACCGGCGGTGCCGACCGGCGCACCGCCAGTGACACCCCGGCCGTCTCCGAGGGACTGACCGAGCTCGGCCGCCGCCTGCCCCAGCGGATCCAGACGGCCAGGGAGATCCGGGTTGGCTCCGACGTCTCCTACGCCCCGGTGGAGTTCTTCGACGCCTTCGCCCCCGACGTCCTCGACCGGCCCGTCGGCGAGCCCGACCCCCAGGTCCGCGGCATCGACCCTGACCTGGCCGCCGAGCTGGGCCGCAAGCTGGGGGTGCGCTTCACCTTCGTCAACACCGCCTTCGACGAGCTGATCCCCGCACTTCAGGACAGCAAGTTCGACCTGATCATCTCCTCGATGACGGCAACGCCCGAACGGGCCAAGGAGATCAGCTTCCTCGAGTACTTCCAGGCCGGCACCTCGATCCTGGTCCGGCAGGGCAACCCCGAGGGGGTGGGGTCCATGGCCGACCTGTGCGGGGCCACCGTCACCCTGCAGTCCGGCACCATCCACGAGGAGCTGGTCAAGGCCCAGCAGGCCCGCTGCGGGGCCAAGCGCATCAAGGCCCGCCCCCTTGAGAGCGGCACCCAGGTCGTCCTCGAGGTCAAGTTCCGACGGGCCGACGCCGCCCTGGCCGACTTCCCGGTCGCCGCCTACAACGCCAAGGTCTCCGGCCAGGGCCGCGACTTCCAGGTCGTCGGCGAGCAGATCGACCCGGGCCCCTATGGCATCGGCATCCGCAAGGATGACGAGGAGCTCCGGTCGGTCCTCCAGGACGCGCTGGAGGCAATCATCAAGGACGGCAGCTACGACCGCGTCCTCACCAAGTGGAACGTGACCGACGGCGCCCTCAAGAGCGCCAAGCTGACCGGCGCCTAGGCCCGGGCCCGGGTCGCATAGGATGCCGGCCATGACTGTCAGCGACCGGCTGGCCCGGTTCAACCGGGGGGTCCCCAACCGGGTCATCGGGAAGATCGCCGGGCGCCGGCTGTCCCCGGTGGCCTACATGGTCCACCAGGGACGGAGGTCGGGCCGCCAGTACCGGACGCCGGTGATGCCGCTGCCGCTGAGCGACGGGTTCCTGGTCTCGCTGCCCTACGGCTCCGACCGCGACTGGGTGCGCAACGTGGTGGCCGCGGGCCGCTGCACCCTCCTGCGGGGCGGGCGCCGGTTCGAGCTGGCCGACCCGCGGCTGCTGGACGCCGCCGGGGCGGCCCCGCTGCTGCCGGCGGCGCTGCGTCCGGCGCTGCGCGCGGTGCCCCGGATCCGGTTCATGCGGCTGTCCCGGGCGCTGTGACACGGGCGCGCTACCGTTGACCGACCCGACAGGAAGGAGCAGGACCATGCTTGCCGACTCCGAGGCCTTCAGCGGCTTCGCCGTGCCCGACCTGGCCGAGGCCAGGCGGTTCTACGCCGACACCCTCGGCCTGCGGGTGTCCGAGCTGGACGACCAGAGCGGCCTGCTCACCCTGCACCTGGGCGGGGGCCGCGACGTCGTGGTCTACCTCAAGCCGGACCACGTCCCGGCGACCTACACGATCCTCAACTTCCCCGTCGACGACGTCGAGGGGACAGTCGACGACCTCATCCAGCGGGGCCTGCGCTTCGAGCAGTACGACGGCATCGAACAGGACGACAAGGGCATCAACCGCGGCGAGGGGCCGCTGATCGCCTGGTTCCGCGACCCGGCCGGCAACATCCTGTCCGTCATCCAGCGGGGCTGAGGGTAGGACCCGGACGACCGCCGACGACGGGGAACGGGCTCTGTTAGGCTAACCTAACTTCTGAACCCGGGTCGTGGAGGTCCGCGCCGTGCTGATCGCGCTGCTGATCATGCTTCGCGAGGGATTCGAGGCCGCCCTGGTCGTGGCCATCGTCTACTCCTACATCCGGCGGATCGACCGCCCTGACCTGGTGGCGCCCATGTGGCAGGGCATGGCCGTGGCGGCCGCCTCTCGATCGGCGTCGGGATCGTCGTCCACCTCACCGTCGAGAACCTCTCCGGCCAGCCCCGGCTGCTCGCCTTCGCCGCCGTGTCGCTGCTGGCCGTGGTCGTCCTGACCTGGATGATCTTCTGGATGCGGCGCCAGGCCCACCTGATCAAGGGCGAGCTCCAGCACAACGTCGACCAGGCCATCGCGAGCCGCGGCGACGTCCGCCTGGCCGTGATGACGGTGGCCTTCCTGGCCGTGGCCCGGGAGGGCCTGGAGGCGGCCCTGTTCCTGATCGCCGCCGCGACCACCGAGGACGGCTGGGCGGTCCTGGTCGGCGGGCTGATCGGCCTGGCCGCGGCGTCGGCCCTCGGCGCCCTGGTCGTGCTCGGGGGCAGGCGCCTGCCGATGCGCCAGTTCTTCACCGTCACCGGCCTGACCCTGATCGTGTTCGCGGCCGGCCTGGTCTCCCGGACCGTCCTGTGGCTCCAGGCCGCCGGCGATCTGGGCACGGTCTGGAACAACGTCTACGACCTGACCGCCTACCGGTGGCTGACCGTCAGCACCGAGTCGGGCAAGTTCCTCGGCGCCATGTTCGGCTGGGACCCCCGCCCCTCGATCGAGCAGGTCGTCGCCTACCTGCTGTTCCTGATCACGGTGAGCTGGCTGTTCCTCCGGTCCCCGCGAACCGCCGAGACCCCGCAACCCGCCGCC
>JASLIH010000085.1 GCA_030152105.1 Actinomycetes bacterium | reverse complement strand
CCGTCGGTGGCCCGGAAGGCGAGCACGGCCGCGGCGGCCTGGTTGCCGACCCCGGTCGGCGACGCCGGGTCGGTCGAGGCGTCGTCGGGGTCGTACCCCATTGCCGACAGCAGCCCCCGGAAGTCGGCCGAGCGGGCCGGGAACAGGTTGAGCAGGGCCCGGTAGGCGGCGTAGCTGATCGCCTGGCTCTTGTAGGCGTCGGTGCGCTCGGCCGGCGGGCGGCGCAGCGACCCGCCGAGGCGGGTCCCGACCGCGACCGGGTCGTAGGCCGCCCAGGCGTCGTACATGGCCGTGTGCACGATGGCCAGGGCGCGGGCGTTGATGGTGGGGCCGGTCTTCAGGGCGCGGATGGCGGCCAGGGTCTGCTCGCTCCAGCGCAGCGCGGCGTTGTCGTCGGCCCGCGGCCCGTAGCTGTCCAGCGGGTACAGCGGGCCGGGGCCGAGCGGCAGGGCGGGCAGGGGCAGCCGGATCTCGAGCCCGACGTCGGCCTGGACGTCGGCGGTGGCGTTGGCGATCACGGTCCCGAACAGGCCCACCACGAGCGTCAGGACCAAGGCAAGTCGACGGGTCACGGCACGGGCCCCCTCATCTGCGTACAGCCGTTCGACGGCGCGAAACCTAGCAAGCTCGGGAGGCCTGGGACAAACCTGTCCGGACAGAACAACTACCGAGTTTCGACTCCAGAATCCGGGGAACCGGCGCGGCGCATAGTGCCCCTGAGCTGCGGCGACGTCGGCCGCCAGCCGCAGATCGGACGAACGGCCCGACCCCGGTCTGCCGCCGATTGAGCGGCGGTGGCCGGTGGTGCCACCATGCTGGCGGGCGCTCAGGCGTGACGCCCGTCCGGCCCGACCGACATGAGGAGCTCCCAGGTGCCCGACGCTGTCCCCCTGGTCGACGTGCGGGCCGCCTACCTGGCCCAGCGAGCCGAGCTGGACGCGGCCGTCGCCGGGGTCGTGGGCAGGGGCGGGTTCATCCTGGGGCCGGAGGTCGCGGCCTTCGAGGCGGCCTTCGCCGGCTTCTGCGGGACCCGGCGGGCGGTCGGGGTGGCCTCGGGAACGGCCGCGATCCATCTGGCCCTGGCCGCCCTCGGGGTCGGGCCGGGGGACGAGGTGGCCACCGTGGCCCACACCTTCACCGCCTCGGCCGAGGCGGTCGTGCACGCCGGGGCCCGGCCCCGGTTCGTCGACGTCGACGAGGCCACCGGCGGCATGGACCCCAAGGCTCTGGCCGGCGCCGTCGAGGGCACGGCCGCGGTCCTGCCCGTCCACCTGTACGGGCTGCCGGTCGACATGCGCGCGATCCTGGCCGTGGCCGGCGAGGCCGGCGTGCCCGTGGTCGAGGACGCCGCCCAGGCGCATGGGGCGACCCTGACCACCGCCGACGGCCAGGTCCGGCGGGCCGGCGGGGCCGGGCGGCTGGCCGCCTTCAGCTTCTACCCGGGCAAGAACCTGGGCGCCTTCGGCGACGCCGGGGCGGTCACGACCGACGACGACGACCTCGCCGACCGGGTCGCCCGGCTCCGCGACCACGGCCGCACCTCCAAGTACGAGCACGCCGAGGTCGGCTGGGGCGAGCGCCTGGACGCCCTCCAGGCGGCCGTGCTCCGGGTCAAGCTGGCGCGGCTGGAGGCCGGCAACGCCGCCCGCGAACGACTCGCCGGCCGCTACGACGAGGCCCTGGCCGGGGTCGGCGACCTGGTGCCGCCCGCTCGGGTCGAGGGCCGGGCCAGCGCCCGCCATCTCCACGTGGTCCGGACCCGGCACCGCGAGGAGCTGCTCGCCGCCTGCCGAGCCGCCGGGGTCGGGGCCGGGGTCCACTACCCCATCCCCCTGCACCTCCAGCCGGCCTGGCGCCACCTCGGCCTGGCCCAGGGCGACCTGCCGGCCACCGAGGCCTGGGCGGCCGAGTGCCTGTCGCTGCCCCTGTACCCGGAGCTGACCGACGCCCAGCAGGACCGGGTGATCGAGGTCGTCCGCGGTTTCTTCGCCAGCCGGTGAGCCCCCAGCCGCCAGTTCCTGTGGTAGAGCGTGGGCCGCACGCCCCGCGCCGTGCGACCCACGCGTCCTAGCCGATCAGCGGCCGGTGACCATCAGCGCTTGCTGTCCGGCCGCCTCGGCGGGGACTACCGGTCGTCACCTCCTTCCCCTGCGGCGGCGGGCCGGGTTGCCCGCACGACCAGAGCGCCCGCGACCAGCAGCCCGAAGGCGACAAGCGCGAGCAGGTCACTGGCGGCACCGGTGAACGGCAGGCCACCGGAACCGGCGACCGACGGACGCAGCGGAGCGAAGCTGGTGGCGGAGCCGTCAGCACCGCCCGAGCCCGGGGTCAGCCCAAGGGTCCCCGGGATCCCCGAGGTCCCGGTCGACGAGCTGGAAGCCTCGCCGCCGGTCCCATCTGGCGACGCGGTCCCCGGCGGCGGGGCGATGATCCCACCGGTGCTGGTGTCGGTCCCGGTGTTGACCCCGATCCCGGCCGGGGCCTCGCCGGTCAGGTCGTCGAGGGTCAGCTCGCCGGTCGGCAGGAGGTTGTCGGTGGCCGGGTCGCCGACCAGGGTGAAGGGGCTCGACCCGAGCAGGCCGACCCCGGCAAGGCTGACCGCGGCATCGAGGTCGAGCAGCCGCCCGGCCCGCCGGGACAGCCTCGCCGAGGCGTCGGCACGGGCCCGGGGGCTCGCGTCGGCGGAGGCGGACGGGGGCCTCAGGGTGGCCGAGGCCTGGCCCGAGGCGGCGCTGCGCCTGGTCCCGAGCGAGACGTCGGCCTGGGCCGTGCCGGGCACCCGGACCCTGGCCCGGATGCCGGTGCTGCGGTTCGCGCGGCCGGCCTCGGCGCTGGCGCTGGTGCCGGAGCCGCGGCAGCTGCCGACCAGCCCGGACAGGACCCGGCCGTCGGCGCAGACCCTGACCTCGGCGGAGGTCGGGCGACCGAGGCGGGCGGAGACGTCGGCGGCGACGTCCTGGGCGCTGGCGGCGCCGGCGCTGAGGGCCAGCAGGCCCCCGCCGAGCGCGGCCGCGCCGATTGCACGCTTCATCCACAAGTTCACTTGAAGCTCTCCTTGGTAGCGAGTTCGAGGACGTGAAGCACGTCGCCCGAGGTCGCTAAGCGGGAGAGACGGCCGGGAGGTAGGAGCGCGAGAGGACGCCCGACCGGTCGGGCCGGGCGCGTCCGCGGCCGTCGAGGCCGAGGAGGACCAGGGCGGCGGTGAGGGCGGCCAGGGCGAAGCCGGCGCCCGAGGAGGTCGACAAGGGGTCCGGCCCGCCCGCGGGGAGCTCGGCCGACGCCGGGAAGCCGGGCAGGCTCACCGCGCCGGTCAGGGCCGGCCAGGACCGGGTGGACCGGGCAGCGTGCGAGCTGGCGCCGTCGGCGGCCGGACGGGCCGGAGTCGT
>JASLIH010000076.1 GCA_030152105.1 Actinomycetes bacterium | reverse complement strand
ATCGCCTCGATCATTCTGCGGGCCAGCCGCAAGCGTGAGGAGGAGGGGGATCTGGCCGCCGCGACCGCCCAGATGGAGGGGCTCAAGGGCAAGGAGAGCTCCATCTCGGGGGTCCTGAACCAGCTGGAGGCCGAGGAGGCCCAGGCCCGGACGGCCCGGGTCGAACCCATCCGCAAGATCGTGTTCGCCTGTGACGCCGGCATGGGCTCCTCGGCGATGGGGGCCTCGGTGCTGCGGAACAAGCTCAAGAAGGCCGGGTTCGAGGACGTCTCGGTGGTCAATGTGGCCATCGCCAACCTGGAAGACAACTATGACCTGGTCGTGACCCACCAGGACCTGACCCTGCGGGCTCGGGACCGGACGCCCAGCGCCCAGCACGTCTCGGTCAGCAACTTCATGAACAGCCCCAAATACGACGCCATCGTGGACGAGGTCCAGCACACCAACGCGACCGAGGGCAGCGGCGCGCCGAGCTGAGCCCGGAACCGGAACGGGGAAGGGAGCGTTGGCTTCCTTCCCCATCCCCTGCCAGGTAGTCCGAGCTGTCTCCGACCGGCAAAGGAGCTCGCTGCGCATGAGTGAGGTGCTGTCGCTGTCCCAGATCAGGCTGCCGGGCACGGCCCGGACCAAAGATGACGCCATCCGGGAGGCGGGCGAGATCCTGGTCACCGCGGGTGCGGTCACCCCTGACTACATCGACTCGATGTTCGACCGGGAACGGTCGGTCTCGACCTACATGGGGAACTACCTGGCCATCCCGCATGGCACCAACGAGTCCAAAGAATCGATCAAACGCTCGGCGTTGTCGGTGATCCGCTATCTCGACCCGATCGACTGGGACGGCAACGAGGTCTTGTTCGCCCTCGGGATCGCTGGCTACCAGGGCGGCCACATGGACATTCTGAGTCGGATCGCGATCGTGTTCTCCGACACCGACGAGGTCGACAAGCTGGTCGCGGCCCGGTCAGCCCAGGAGCTTTATGACCTCCTGAACGCGGTCAACCAGGAATGAGCGGCACCGCCGTCCACTTCGGCGCCGGCAACATCGGCCGCGGCTTCGTCGGCCTCATCCTCCACCGAGCCGGCTACGAGGTGGTCTTCGCCGACGTCGTCGACGAGCTGATCGACGGCCTCAAGCGCACGCCGAGCTACCGGGTCAAGGAGGTCGGGCTCGAATCGCGCGAGGAGGTCGTCGACAACTACCGGGCGGTGAACAGCCGCCGCGACGAGCCGGCCGTCGTCGACGAGATCGCGTCGGCCGACATCGTGACCACGGCGGTCGGCCCGACGGTCCTGAAGTTCATCGCCCCGGTCATCGCCGCCGGGCTGCGGAAGCGGCCCGGCGGCGCGGCTCCCGTGGCCGTCATGGCCTGCGAGAACGCCGTCAACGCGACCGACGTGCTGGCCGGCCACATCCGCGAGCAGGTGCCGGACGCTGAGTGGCCGGCGGTGACGGCCAGGACGGTCTTCGCGAACACCGCCGTCGACCGCATCGTGCCCGCCCAGTCGGGGCAGGACGGCCTGGACGTCACCGTGGAGACCTATTTCGAGTGGGCCATCGAGCGCCCGCCGTTCGGTGGCCAGGAGCCGTCGATCCCCGACGCCACCTGGGTCGACAACCTGGCACCGTACATCGAGCGCAAGCTGTTCACCGTCAACACCGGCCACGCCACCACCGCCTACCACGGCTTCGCCAGGGGCATCAGCAAGCTCAGCGACGCCCTGGCCGACGACGCGGTCCGGGCCGCGGTCGAGGGGGTGCTGGCCGAGACCAAGCAGCTGCTGGTGGCCAAGCACGGCTTCCCCGCCGAGGCCCAGCAGGCGTATGTGGACAAGATCCTCCAGCGGTTCGCCAACCCGTACCTGCCCGACACCGTCGACCGGGTCGGCCGGCAGCCCCTGCGCAAGCTGTCGCGCTCCGAGCGGCTCATCGGACCGGCCGCCGAGCTGGCCGAACGGGGCATCCGGCCGCAGTACCTGCTGGCCACGGTGGACGCCGCGCTGTCGTTCGACGTCCCCCAGGACCCGGAGAGCGTCGAGCTCCAGCACCTGCTGAAGACCCTGCCGGCGGCCGAGGCGACCGAGCGGATCACCGGGCTGACGCCGGCCGACCCGCTGTACGCCGACGTGCTGGCGGTGGTGGCGCGCAGGGTCGGCGCGGGGAGCTGACCCCGACCGTGCCGCCGAGCCAACGGCTGGCCGTGCTGACCAGTGGCGGCGACGCCCAGGGCATGAACCCTGCGGTGCGGGCGGTGGTCCGCACCGCGCTCCATGCCGGCGCCGAGATCTTCGCCGTGTACGAGGGCTACCAGGGCCTCGTCGACGGGGGCGACCGCATCCGCCCGGTGACCTGGGACGACGTCAGCGGCATCATCAACCAGGGCGGGACGGTGATCGGCACCGCCCGCTCGGCCGACTTCCGCCAGCGTGACGGCCGACGCCGGGCCGTCCACAACCTCGTCAAGGCTGGCATCGACCGGCTGGTCGTCATCGGCGGCGACGGCAGCCTGTCCGGGGCGGACCTCCTGCGCCAGGAATGGCCGTCGTTGCTGGAGGAGCTGCTGGCCGGCGGCGACATCGACCCGGAGACGGCCGATCGTCACCCGGCCCTGATGATCGCGGGACTGGTCGGTTCGATCGACAACGACATGCTCGGCACCGACATGACCATCGGGGCCGACTCGGCACTGCACCGGATCCTGGAGGCGATGGACGCGATCGGCTCCACGGCGCAGAGCCATCAGCGCAGCTTCGTGGTCGAGGTCATGGGCCGGCACTGCGGCTATCTGGCGCTGATGAGCGCCATCGCCGGGAACGCCTCCTACGTGCTGATCCCCGAGTGGCCGCCCGACCCCGGCTGGGAGCGGGAGCTGTGCGAGATCATCAGGAGCGGCCGCGCGGCCGGGCGGCGCCACAGCGTCGTGGTCGTGGCCGAGGGCGCCCGCGACTCGGCCAACCAGCCGATCACCAGCGAGCACGTGCGCCAGGTGCTCGAGGAGGAGCTGGGCGGGGACATCCGGGTGACGACGCTCGGGCACGTGCAGCGCGGCGGCGTGCCCAGCGCCTTCGACCGGTGGATGAGCTCCATCCTCGGTCACGCCGCCGTCGAGGAGGTGCTCGCGGCCACCCCACAGAGCGTCCCGCAGCTGATCGGGCTGCGGGACCATCGCGTGGCCAGGGCGCCGCTGATGGAGTGCGTCGCCCGGACCCGCGAGCTGGCCGACCGGATCGCGGCCAGGGACTACGACACCGCGCTGGTGATGCGCGGCGACCGCTACACCGAGATGGTCCACATCTTCCACTCCATCTCGCGGGCCCTCCCCAGCACGACGAAGGCGAAGGACCGCTCCACCCGGATCGCCCTGCTCAACGTCGGCGGCCTTGCTCCGGGCATGAACGCCGTCGCCGGGGCCGCGGTGCGCCTCGGGCTGGACCGTGGCCACACGATGCTCGGCGTCCGCGGCAGCTTCCGCGGCCTGATGGACTCCGACGTCCGGGAGCTCAAGTGGGGCGACGTCGAGGGCTGGTCCAGCCTCGGGGGCGCCGAGCTGGGGATCAGCCGGCAGGTGCCGACGGTCAGCGACCTGTACGCCATCAGCCGCGGCCTTGAGGAGCAGCGCGTCGACGGGCTGCTGATCATCGGCGGCTGGGATGCGTTCGAGGCCGCCTGCACCATGCAGCGCGAGCGTGCCCGGTACCCGGCCTTCCAGGTCCCGACGATCTACCTGCCGGCCACGATCGACAACAACATCCCCACCTCGGAGCTGTCGGTGGGCGCCGACAGCGCCCTCGGCCTGATCGTCGACTCGATCGACCGCGTGCGGCAGGCCGGCATCGCCACCCGCCGCAGTTTCGTGGTCGAGACGATGGGCGGTCAGTGCGGCTACCTGGCCCTGTTGGGCGGGCTGTCCGGCGGCGCGGTGCGCGTCTACCTGCACGAGGAGGGCATCACGCTCCAGGAGCTGGCCGACGACGTGCGGCGGATGGTCGAGAGCTTCCGGGTCGGCCAGCGGCTCTTCCTCGCCGTGATGAACGAGAAGGCCAGCCCGATGTACACCAGCGACTTCCTGTGCCGGGTGTTCGACCAGGAGAGCCAGGGGCTGTTCGACGCCCGCGAGGTGGTCCTGGGCCAGACCCAGCAGGGCGGCGCGCCGTCCCCGTTCGACCGGATCCTCGGGACCCGGCTGGCCGCGCACTCGATCGACTGGCTCAGCAACCAGATCGGCAGCGCCAGCCCCGGCGCCGCGGTGATCGGGCTGTCCGAGGGCAAGGTCCGGGTGCGGCCGTTGCGGGACGCCGAGGAGCTGGCCGACTGGGAGCACCGGCGTCCGCTGCAGCAGTGGTGGATGCAGCTGCGGCCGATGATCGACGTGCTGGCCGACCGGCTCGCCCTGGGTCCGGTGCGGTCGGGCTGACGCCGAGGGGTCAGGCCCTGGCCTGGGCCTCGCGGAGCTCGAAGGAGACGACCTTGCCGGTCCCGGGGGCGGTCGAGTCGTCGTCGCGGACCTCGATCCGGACCACGTCCCCGCCGGCGTCGACGATCAGCTCGACCGGGGCGTCGGTGTGCCGCAGGGCGCTGGCGACCAGCTCGCTGGCCATCCGGCCGGCGTCGTCGACCAGGCTCATGGGCCCGGCGCGGGTCACCGACTCGGCGGCGAACGCGCCCGCCTTGCCCGGCGCCTGGGGGCCGGCGTCCAGCCAGGCCCGGCGGCGTCGCTCGGGTCCCCGGCCCAGCACCCGACGCAAGGACAGGCCGCCCCCGACCGACGGCGGGCACACCGGGCACTCCAGCTCCAGGCCGGGCTCGACCGGCCGCTGGACATGGCGAATGTGCTGGCAGTCGAGACGTACCCAGCTGCCGGGGTTCCCGGTGATCTCGGTGGCGAGTCGGGCCGCCTTCAGCGTTCCGGTGTCGGGTACGACGGGGAAGAGGTTGTATGCCAAGGGCGATCACCTCAAGGGGAAGCGGTGCGGCGGACCTGACGGAACCTGCCTGACAGGTACGATACGGCCGGATCGGGGCCTAGGAGAAGACCTAATCGGGGGATCGGGTGCCGGATACCAGAAATTCACCTGCCTGGCGGGCCCATCTGCCCGCCGAGGCCGGCCAGGACGACCCGGACCTGCTCGCTGCCGGGAGCCTGCCCGCGGCCTGGCGGCGGCTGGCCGAGGCCGGCCCGGACCGGCCGGCCCTGTGGGCCGCCGAGCGGGGCTGGAGGTCGCGGGGCGAGCTGGAGGCGGCCTCGGCGCGGGTGGCCGGGCGGCTGCGGCGGGCCGGGCTGGCCGCCGGGGACCGGGTGCTGGTCAGCGCGGCCACCTCCATGGACCTGGTCGTGGCCTACCTCGGCGCCCTGCGCATGGGCCTGGTGGTGGTGCCGGTCAACACCGCCTACCGGGAGCGCGAGGTGGCCCACATCGTCGGCGACGCCCGGCCGCGGGCGGCCGTGGTCGACGACTCGGACCGGGGCGGCTGGGCACGGCGCGCGGCCGCCGGCGACCTGCTGGTCACCGGGCCCGAGGTCGGCCTGCCCGACGGCGACCCGCCGCCCCTGGACACCGCCGGCCCGGGCGACCCGGCCCTCCTCTGCTACACCTCGGGCACCACCGGCACCCCCAAGGGAGCCGTGCTGGCCCACGGGAACCTCCTGGCCAGCGCCGAGGCGCTGCGTCTGGCCTGGCGCTGGGAGCCGGACGACCGGCTGGTGCTGGCCCTGCCCCTGTTCCACATCCACGGCCTCGGGGTCGGCCTGCACGGCACCCTGCTGGCCGGGGCGTCGGCCGTGCTGCTGCCCCGGTTCGAGGCTGGCGCCGTCCTCGACGCCGCCCGCGACCACCAGGCGACCCTGTTCTTCGGGGTGCCGACCATGTACGCCCGGCTGGCCGCCTCGCCCCGGGCGGCCGAGCTGGGCCGGCTGCGGCTGTGCGTCTCGGGGTCGGCGCCGCTGCCCCCGACCGTGTTCGAGCGCCTGGCCGAGCGGGCCGGGCAGCGGGTGCTGGAGCGCTACGGCATGACCGAGACGATCATGAACGTGTCCAACCCCTACGACGGCGAGCGCCGGCCGGGCACGGTCGGGCTGCCCCTGCCCGGGGTCGAGCTCCGCCTGGCCGGCGGCGACCAGGGCGAGGTGCTGCTGCGGGGCCCCAACGTGTTCTCCGGCTACTGGGGCAACCCGGCGGCGACGGCCGAGGCCTTCGACCCCGACGGCTGGTTCCGCACCGGCGACCTCGGCAGCTTCGACGAGCGCGGCTATCTGCGGATCGAGGGCCGCAGCAAGGAGCTGATCATCACCGGCGGCTACAACGTCCACCCCCGCGAGGTCGAGGAGCTGCTGCTCGAGCATCCCGGGGTGGCCGAGGCGGCGGTCGTCGGGACTCCGTCGGAGGAGTGGGGCGAGCAGGTGACCGCCTTCGTCGTCCCCGCCGACCCGGCCGCCCCGCCCGGCCGCGACGAGCTGCTGGCGTTCGCCGCCGAGCGGCTGGCCGGCTTCAAGCGGCCCCGGGTGGTCCACTATGTGGAGGCGTTGCCCCGCAACGCCCTCGGCAAGGTCCTGAAGCACGAGCTGCGGCCGTGAGCGCCGCCGAGGGAGGCCCGATGGACGTCGACCTGGACGGCAGGACCGCCATCGTCACCGGCGGGGCCAGCGGCATCGGCGAGGCCTGCGCCCGCCGGCTGGCCGGGGCCGGGGCCAAGGTCACCGTGCTCGACCGCGACGGCCGCGGCGCCGAGCGGGTCGCGGGCGAGCTCGGCGGCGCCGCGGTGGCCGCCGACCTGACCGACCCGGCCGCCCTCGATGGTCTCGAGCTGGCCGCCGACGTGCTGGTCAACAACGCCGGCTTCCAGCACGTGGCGCCGGTCGAGGAGTTCCCGCCCGAGCGGTTCGCGGCCATGCTGGCCCTGATGGTGGAGGCGCCGTTCCGCCTCGCCCGGGCCGTCCTGCCGGGCATGTACGAGCGGGGCTGGGGCCGGATCGTCAACATCTCCTCGGTCCACGGCCTGCGCGCCTCCCCCTACAAGAGCGCGTATGTCGCCGCCAAGCACGGCCTGGAGGGCCTCTCCAAGGTGCTCGCCCTCGAGGGCGGTCCCCGCGGGGTCACCTCCAACTGCATCTGCCCCGCCTATGTGCGCACCCCTCTGGTCGAGGGCCAGATCGCCGACCAGGCCCGCATCCACGGCATCTCCGAGTCCGAGGTCATCGAGCAGGTCATGCTCACCGAGCCCGCGATCAAGCGTCTCCTGGAGCCGGACGAGGTCGCCGACGCCCTCCTCTACCTCTGCTCCCCCGCGGCCGCGTTCGTCAACGGCACCTCCCTGGTCCTGGACGGCGGCTGGACCGCCCGCTAACCCCGCCACACCGTGTGCCGCGGGCGCCAGTCGCCATGGCCGCCGGTCTGGGTCCACAGGCACCGCTCGAGCCGGAACTCGAACAGCTCCTGGGCCCCGAAGTCCCCGGGAGCGGCCTCGAGCCCGCGCTCGGCCAGGAACTGCCCGGTGGCCGCCTGGCGCCGCCGCGGGTCGTCGACCAGGACGGCCCTGCCGCTGACGTAGAAGGCGTCCTCGTTCTCGTCGGCCGGGAAGGCATGCAGGGCATAGCGCCCGTCGCGGTGCAGATCGCCCCGCTTGGGAGACGGCTGCAGGAACCCCACCAGCGCGTCCCCCGTCACCAGAGGACACATCGGATGCACCCGGGGCCCCCCGTCAGCCCGCACCGTGGCCAGGAACGCCAGCCCCACCCCGAACTGGTACAGCATCCGACGCCCGGCCTCGGCCAGCTCAGGCCGAACCAGCGCGAACTCCCCCCAGGTCAGCATCGCCCACACATCAGGGCTTGGGGCGGGGGAGCCAGAGCTCGACGGTGGTGCCCATGCCGGGAGCGCTGGCGATGCGCCACCAGCCGCCGGCCATGGTGGCCTGCTCGCGCATGCTGATGAGGCCGAGGTGGCCGGCCGGACGGCGCTCGACCAGGCCGGGAAGGAAGCCGGTGCCGTCGTCGCTGACCCGGGCCAGGACGCCCCCGTCGACCTCCTCCAGGCGGACCGCGACCCGGGAGGCGCGGGCGTGAGCACGCACGTTGGCCAGCGCCTCCTGGACGATCCGGTAGGCGACCACCCGCAGCTCGTCGGGCAGCTCCCCGGCTGACTCGTCGCTGACCTGGACGACGAAGCCGGCCAGCTCGCCGGCCCGCCTGGCGTACTGGTCGATGGCCGCCGCCAGCCCGACCTCGTCGAGCAGGGGCGGGCGCAGCTCGAACACGAGCTGGCGGAGTCGCCCGACGCTCTCGGTGGCGGTGGCGGCCAGCCGCTCCAGCAGCTCGGCGGACCGGGGGTCGCGCAGCCGGCCGCCGAGGGCCTGGAGCTGGAGGGTGACGGCCACCATGGCCTGGATGGCGTCGTCGTGGATGTCGCCGGCGACCTGGCGCCGCTCCTGCTCCTGGCTGGTCACCACCCGCTCCAGCAGGGAGCGGCGCTGCTCGTCGGCTGTGCGCAGGTTGCGCAGGGTCCGGTGGTGCTCGGTGACGTCGCGCAGCACCACCAGCCAGCCGATCGGCGGCCCCTGCCGGTCGGACATCGCCACCACCGTCGGCTCGTACCGGTGGGTCATCCCGCTCCTGGTCACGACCAGCTCCTCGGGCAGCCCGCCGGAAGCCCCGTTGCTGGCCGCCGGAGGGCCGCGGACGGCGTCGGCGGCCTCCGGCAGCAGCTCGCCGAGGGGGCGGCCGACGGCGTCGGCCAGCGGGCAGCCCAGCAGCCGCTCGGCCGGCGGGTTGGCGTCGACCACCCGGCGCAGCGGGTCGAGCACGACCACCGCCTCGGAGATGGTCTCGAACACCAGGCCGCGGGCCACCGGGCGGATGCCAAGCAGCCGGAACCGGAACAGCCCCCACACCAGCACCAGGCAGGAGACGATGAGCAGGAACGGTGTCAGGTCGACCCGCCCGAACGGGCCAACGTCCAGGTTGTAGAGCAGGTTGAACCCGTACGGCACGACCAGGCTGACGATCAGGATGGTGGTGACCCGCCGGTAGACCCTGGAGGCCCGCAGCAGGGCCGCCACCATCAGGATCAGGCTGCCCCACATCACCACGCCGGAGTAGACCAGGTGCGGCCAGAAGAGCGGGCCGGGCTTGGCCACGGCGTCCGGGTCGAAGGCCGCCTCGGCCGGGTAGTAGCGGATGAGGTCGTGGGTGGCGGCGTTGGCCAGCAGGACCAGAACCAGGACCGGTTGGATGGCCAGCAGGGCCAGGTTCCGCCCGTTGACCCACGACCCGCGCCCGGCGAACAGCGCAGCGAACGCGAACCAGGCCGGTGGGAGCAGCACCAGGCCGATGAACTTCACGTCGCCCCAGCGCGAGATGGTCCCGAGGTCGGCCGCTCCCAGCTCGGCCGCGTAGGTGCCCGCCCAGAGCAGGAGCGCCACCAGCACCAGGGCCAGGGCGATCCCGGCCGAGCCGCCGCGCCGCCGCCAGACGTAGACGGCCATCGCCACGAACACGGCCGTGGTGGCGAGCATGGCCAGGCCGACGCCGGTCCATTGCCAGGCGCTGGCCTCAAGGGTGCCGGGTGCGACCCGGGGCTGCTGAACCATTGTCCGAAGCGGGCATTCTTCAACATCTGCGAAGCCGGTGGGCCGGCCAATGGGTCTGGTCGGCCGCCTTGACGTATTCTGCGGACCTCCACTACTCTCCACGGCTCGAACGGCCGGAGGAGAGCGCGCCCCCACTGCGCCCCTCCTGGCCAGCGCCCCGAGAACGGGAGCGCGACCGTGCGCCGCGTGGCGGCGAACGGGTCTTACCGGGCCCTTTCGGGCCCACCCCCAAGTGCAGGAGGAGGAACTTTCCTTGGCACGCACGCATGCACATCAGTTAGCCCGGACGGCCCGCCTGAGTGTCGTCACCGGCCTCGGAGCGGCGGTCCTCGCCTCGGCGTTCGCGCTGCCGGCGTCGGCCCAGCCCGTCAACGCCGTCCAGCGCGGCCAGACCAGGATCGTCGCCGCCCAGAGCGACCAGAAGCGCAAGAAGGTCGTGGTCAAGCGGGGCGACACGCTCAGCAGGATCGCCAAGAAGGCGAAGCTGTCGAGCTGGCGGCCGATCTGGGACCTGAACAAGAAGATCTCGCACCCCAACCTCATCTACCCAGGGCAGAAGCTGCTGATCCCCGCCAAGGGCGAGAAGCTCAAGCACCGCCCGCTCCCGGCGCTGGCCGTGACCCGCGTCATCTCCCAGGAGCGCTCCGCCGCTCCCGCCTCCAGCTCCCGGCGCTCGACCGTCACACGGTCGGCCGCGGCCCCGGCCGGCGGCAGCGTCTGGGACCGCCTGGCCCAGTGCGAGTCCGGCGGCAACTGGGGCATCAGCACCGGTAACGGCTACTCCGGCGGTCTGCAGTTCTCGCAGGGCACCTGGGCCGCCAACGGCGGCTCCGGCTCGGCCGCCGGCGCCAGCCGGGCCGAGCAGATCCGCGTCGCCGAGCGCGTCCGAGCCTCCCAGGGCTGGGGCGCCTGGCCCGCCTGCTCGAGCAAGCTCGGCCTCCGGTAACCACCACCAGCGGTAACGGGCGGCCATCACCCGCCCAGCCGGTCGCTAGGCCCCCCGGAGGGGGAGCGTAGCCGACGGCCGGATGTGGTGCTGGCGGCTGTCCACAGTCCCAGCGTCCAGAACCGCGACATCGTGGGGAACGGTGCGGCGCGTGGCCTTCGGGCCGCGCGCCGCACCGGCGTTTCGGCTACGGTTGCTCCATGACCCAGCAGGCGTCGCCGCTTGCCTCCCGTGTCGGGGGGCGGCGAGCCGAGGGCGGGCGCCGGCAGCGGTCGGTCGACCCGGCCCACACCGGGGACGTGGTGGCCGAGGTGCTGCTGGCCGAGCCCGCGACCTTCGTCGACGCCTGCCGGGCGGCGCGAGCGGCCCAGGCCGGATGGGCGGCGACGCCGGCCCCGGTGCGGGGCCGGGTCGTCAAGCACCTGGGGCGGCTGGTCGAGGAGAACGCCGACGCCCTGGCCCGGCTGGTCACCCGGGAGATCGGCAAGCCGCTGGCCGAGGCCAGGGGCGAGGTCACCGAGATCGTCGACACCTGCGACTTCTTCGCCGGCGAGGGCCGGCGGCTGTACGGCCAGACGGTGCCGAGCGAGATGCCGGACAAGCAGCTCTTCACCTTCCGCCAGCCGGTCGGGGTGGCGGCGGTCATCACCGCCGGCAACTTCCCGGTGGCGGTGCCGTCCTGGTACCTGGTCCCGGCGCTGCTGTGCGGCAACGCGGTGGTGTGGAAGCCGGCCGAGTACGCCCCGGCCACCGCCGAGGCCCTGGCCCAGCTGTGCTGGCACGCCGGCCTGCCCGACGGCGTCCTCAACCTGGTCCAGGCCGACGGGGCGGCCACCTTCGACGGCCTGGCCGCCGCCCTTGATGCCGGCCTGGTCGACAAGGTCGGCTTCACCGGCTCCACCGAGGTCGGGCGGCGCATCGGCGAGCTCTGCGGCCGCCACCTCCAGGTGCCCTGCCTGGAGCTGGGAGGCAAGAACCCGCTGGTGGTGATGCCCGACGCCGAGCTCGACCTGGCCGTCGAGGGTGCCCTGTTCAGCGGCTTCGGCACCGCCGGCCAGCGCTGCACCTCGCTGGGCACCGTCATCGCCCACCGCGCGATCCACGACGAGTTCCTGGACCGGTTCGCGGCCGCCGTCGAGCGGGCCGTCCTCGGCGACCCGTTCCGGGACGTGCTGTACGGGCCCATGATCGACCAGCGCTTCTGTGACCGGTTCCTGGGCTGGCTGGAGCTGATCGAGCCCCACCACCAGGTCCACGGCTCGACCGGGACCGGGCGGATCACCGCCACCAACCCTCGCAAGGGGTTCCTCGGCGACCCCGCCGACGGTCTCTACTGCCACCCGACGATCGTGTCCGGGGTCACCGCCGACGACGAGCTGTTCCGGCGCGAGACCTTCGGGCCGATCGTCGGGGTGGCCGCCTGCGACTCGCTGGAGGAGGCGGTGACCCTGGCCAACGGCCCCGGCTACGGCCTGTCGGCGGCCGTCTACACCCGCGACCCGGCGACCGCCTTCCGCTTCCGCGCGGGCGTCGGGGCGGGGATGGTCAGCATCAACAACTCGACCTCGGGGGCCGAGGCCCACCTGCCGTTCGGTGGCAACGGCCGCTCCGGCAACGGCAGCCGCCAGTCCGGCATCTGGGTCCTCGACCAGTTCACCCGCTGGCAGGCGCTCAACTGGGACTACGCCGGCCGTCTCCAGAAGGCCCAGATGGACGTGGCCGACCCCACCCCCGACCGGGACTTCCGCTTGTGACGGAGGGGTCCGGGGAACCCCAGGGGGGTGCCCCGGAGGATCGGGGGCCCCTCGAGGGGCTGGTGGTGGCCGACTTCTCCAGGGTGCTGGCCGGGCCGTTCGCGACCATGCTGCTGGGCGACCTGGGGGCCGACGTGGTCAAGGTCGAGCACCCCGACGGCGGCGACGAGACCCGCGCCTGGGGGCCGCCCTTCTCCGGCGGCCACAGCACCTACTACCTGGCCGTCAACCGCAACAAGCGCAGCGTCGCCCTTGATCTCAAGCGCGACCCGGACCGGCGGGCGGCCAGGGCCCTGGCCGCCAGGGCCGACGTGCTGGTCGAGAACTTCAAGGCCGGTGCCGCCGAGCGCCTCGGGCTCGGGTACGAGGAGATCGCCAGGGACAACCCCCGCCTGGTCTGGTGCTCCATCTCCGGCTTCGGCCAGGGGGCCGGCGCCGAGCTGCCCGGCTACGACTTCCTGGTCCAGGCGATGAGCGGGCTGATGAGCATCACCGGCCCGGCCGGGGGCGAGCCGACCAAGGTAGGGGTGGCCCTGGTCGACGTGCTCACCGGGCTGTACGCGACCAGCGGGATCCTGGCCGCCCTCCATGCCCGGGAGCGGACCGGGCGCGGGCAGCGGGTCGAGGTCAGCCTGCTCGGCTCGGCCCTGGCCAGCCTGGTCAACCAGGCCTCCTCGTTCCTGTGCACCGGGGTCCGGCCACGGGCCATGGGCAACCGGCACCCCAGCATCACCCCGTACGAGACCCTGGCCACCGCCGACCGGCCGCTGGTGCTGGCCGTCGGCAACGACGGCCAGTTCGCCCGCCTCTGCCAGATCATCGGGCTGCCCGAGGCGGCGGCCGACCCGCGGTTCGCGACCAACGCCGACCGGGTGGCCAACCGCGAGGAGCTGGCCGCCCTGCTGGAGCGGGCCCTGAGCGCCCGCGGGGCGGCCGACTGGGTGGCCGCCCTTGCCGGCGCCGGCGTCCCCTGCGGCCTGGTCAACGACGTCGGCGAGGCGTTCGCCCTGGCCGAGCGCCTCGGTCTCGACCCGGTGGCCGACGCCGGCGGGGTGCCCCAGGTGGCCAACCCGATCGGCCTGTCGGCCACCCCGGCCTCCTACCGGCTGGCCCCGCCGGCCCTTGGCGAGCACACCGTCGAGGTGCTGCGCTGGCTCGCCACGCCCCGGCCCGGCGACCCCGGGGCAGTCCCAGCGCCGTAGCCGAACTTACGGTTTCTGCGCCCGTATCGCCTGCATGCCCGGAACGCCTGGAAGTGTGGACAGGTGGCGGCTTTGTGCCGCCACTCAGCGCGTGGAGGAGGGTCCGGTCGGTGACCACTGCGGAAACGGTGACGAGAGGGGCCGGGCGCGAGGTGCACCCACCGCGGCGGGTCGTCGTGCTCTCCGAGAGCCCCGGGCTGGCCGCCCTGCTGAAGTACCTGCTCGGCGCCAGCGGCACGCTCACCCGGTTCACCGGGGTGCGCGAGGCGGCAGACCGCGACGGCCTGGCCGACGCCGACACGGTCGTGCTCGACCTGCCCCGCGACGGCGGCGACACCACCCTGGCCCAGGTGCGCCACCGCTACCGGGGCGAGCTGATCGTGCTCGCCGACCGCGGCCACGGCCGCCCCGAGGCCGCCCCCGACCCGGCCTGGACGCTGCTGGAGCGGCCGTTCTCGGCCGTCCACCTGGGGACGGCCCTGGGCATGCCCGGCCTGGACGCGGCCACGGCGCCCGGCCCCAAGGCCGAACCCCGGCCCGAGGCGAAGGCCGACCGGCACCCGCCGGTCGAGCTCAGGACGGCGCGCCCGCTCCCGGCCGCGCTGGGCGGCCCCGCCGACACCAGGGGCACCCCGGCCGACGTCAAGGCGGCCGCCAGGCGAGCGCCGTCCTGGGCCCCGTTCGCGGCCGCCGCCGGGAGCGCCCAGGCCGGCCTGGTCGACCGGGTCTCCCGGGCCGCGGTCGCGCTCACCGAGGGCTGGCGGGCCAAGCGGCGGGTGCGGGTGGCCGGGTTCTCCGTCTTCGCCCTCGTCGCCTTCACGGTCGCCTTCGCCCTGGCCGCCCAGGGCCGCTGCGGCCCCGGCTGCGACGCCCTCGGGACCGGGTTCTCGCCGGCCCCGACGGTCGCGCCCGCCAGCTCGAGCGCCCCGACGACCACCGGCCCCAAGCGCCCCACCACCACAACCGCGGCCAGGGCCCCGGCCGGGACCAGCGCCCTCCGGGGCGTCTCCGGCGGGCGGCCGGCCACGACCACCACCGTACGGCGAGCCACGACCACAACAGTCAAGCCCACGGGCGGCAGCCCTGGGACCACGACGCCCACCCGACCGCCGACGACGCTGCCGCCCACGACGCAAGCACCCACGACCGTACCGACCACGAACCCGCCGACGACGACCGCACCACCCGTCACCTAGCTTCGACCCCGCATCCTCGTCACAGGGCCTCGTCGGACACACGCTCGGTGGCTACCATCGCGGCCAGCCCGTCCCGCAGCGAAGTCCGCGGCCGGTAACCGAAGGCGGCCGCGGCCACCGATATGTCGGCGGCGGTGTCGCGGGCATCGCCCGCAGCCTCCGGCCGACGAAGGATGCGCAAGTGCCCGAGGAGCTCCCCGATGATCTCGACGGCGTCGTTGAGCGACCTCCTGGAGCCGCCGCCGATGTTCGCGATGCCACACCAGGGAGAACGGGCGGCGTCACGCAGAGCCTGGACGACGTCCCCGACGAAGGTAAAGTCGCGGGTCTGGCGGCCATCCCCATAGATCTCGAACGGCTCGCCGGAGAGCGCCGCACGTACCAGGCGGGAGAAGGCCATGTCGGGCCGCTGCCTGGGGCCGTAAACGGTGAACAACCGAAGCGCGGCCACCGGGATGCCGAAGCTCCTACCATAGGCCTCGCACAGGTGCTCGGCGGTCAGCTTGGTCACGCCGTACGGCGAGATCGGTTGGGGCCTGACGGACTCAGGTGTCGGAAGGGACTCGGCGTCGCCGTAGACCGAAGAACTCGAACTGTACACGAGCTTGCGGACCGGGCGGTGTCTACATGCCTCCAGGAGCCGCTGGGTGGCGGTGACGTTATGGCGCAGGTAGTCGGCGAAGTCAGGTCCCCACGACGTGCGAACGCCGGGCTGGCCTGCGATGTGGTACACGCAGTCGACAGCCCTGAGCAACGGCGCGATCGCCACCTCGGCAAGGTCCGCCTTGATGAAGGTGAACCCTGGACGCGCGCGCAGCGGCGCCAGGTTCTTCTCCTTGCAGCCGCGGAGGTAGTTGCCGGTAAAGCAGTCCACCGCCACCACCTGGTCGCCGTCATCGAGTAGCGACTCGCAGAGATGGGAGCCGATGAATCCGGCTGCACCCGTCACCAACGCGATCATGTCGATTCTCCCAGGATCATCGGATCGGTCCTGGCCCACCGACGGACGGGCTCAGGCCGACATAGGAAACACGCTTCGCCTCGACGGATCCATATGGCCGTACACGGCCATTGCCCCGATGGCGTAGGTCAGGAGGAGCAGCTTTGTGCCCATCGCCCACCTGGGCGCTGCGTGAGACTTGACGCTTCTACGTCGCTTCGCAGACCGCGGCTACGGCAAATGACACTGTCTATTTCGAAAATTCCCCTTCAAGCTCATGGAAGCTCGCAGCTGGGTAGTCTGGCTTGGGGGGGTTGACGGTTGATGGCTCTCGGTAGTGTCGATCCTCGCCCTCCCTGGATCCCCGGCCATGCCCGGCGCCATCAGCGCACTGGCGAGTTGGACGCTCGCTGGATGCCGGCCTGCCAATGTGGCTGGGTCTTCTATGCAAGTGTCCGTAACCTGCGGATCGCCGACCGGACCCACGGCTTCCATTTGGACCGCGTCCACTCCAGCCGAATGTCGGCTTCATCCTGAGCGCGGCGGGAACCACCGCGCTCGCTGCCGCCACCGCCGTTCCAAACGGTTCCCCTGGCCCGCGGAACGGCGGTGGCCGCAGCGACGACCTGCTAATTTAGTCCCCCATGCCCAGAGATCCCTCGGTGTTCCTCCACGAGTTCGCGCTGTGCGAGAGCGACCACGTGGGGCCCCGGACCCGCATCTGGGCGTTCGCCCACGTGCTCGAGGGGGCCAGGATCGGGGCCGACTGCAAGGTCGGCGGCCACGTCTTCGTCGAGGGCGGGGTGGTGGTCGGGAACGCGGTCACCATCAAGAACGGCGTCCAGCTCTTCTCCGGGGTGACGGTCGAGGACGAGGTGTTCCTCGGGCCGGGGGCGGTGTTCACCAACGACGCCAGTCCGCGCGCCCCCTACCCCAAGGGCCCGGCCGGCTGGCGGCCCACCCTGGTGCGGCGGGGGGCGACGGTCGGGGCCAACGCCACCGTCCTGTCCGGGCTGACCATCGGCTGCTGGGCCATGGTGGGGGCCGGCAGTGTGGTCACCGGCGACGTCTCCGGCCACGCGGTCGTGGTCGGCAACCCGGCCCGTCAGGCCGGCTGGGCCTGCCGCTGCGGCCGGACCCTGCCCGCTGACCTGGCCTGCGGCGCCTGCGGCCGCGCCTATGCGCTGGCCGGAGGCGGTACCCTCGAGGAACGAAGTTCGGCAGCCGGTCACGACGGGTAGGCAGCAAGCTATGGACACCGAGCGGCAGTGGACCCCACCGCCGCCGGGCGCCGGCCCGGGGCCCGAGTGGCGACCGCCGCGCCGGCGGTCCCAGGTCCGGCTGGTCGCGGTGGTCTTGGCCGCCCTGGTCCTGTTCGTGGCCGTGTCCAGCCTCAGCGGGCTGCGGCTGTGGCCGTCGTTCCCCAACCCGTTCGCCACCCGGCAGGTCGACCGCAGCCAGCCGGTGCTGCTCAAGGCGATCGAGGACCTTGAGGTCTTCAAGGCCGCCAGCGGGAACTTCCAGGTGGTGGTCGACCTGGAGGAGAGCTCCCGCGGCATCCCCGTGATCATCAAGGGCCAGCGGACCCTGTTCCTGGCCGGCGGCAGCGTCGACGCCGAGGTCGACTTCTCCACCCTGGACAAGGGCGCGATCAAGGTCTCGGGCGACGGCCGGCGGGCCGACATCACCCTGCCGAGGGCCCGGCTCACCACGGCCCGGGTCGACCCTGAGCAGAGCCGGGTGTTCTCCAGGGAGCGGGGCCTGCTCGACCGCCTCGGGTCGGTGCTGTCGGACAACCCGACCAGCGAGCGCGAGCTCTACCGGCTCGCCCAGGCCAAGATGCAGGCCGCGGCCGCCTCCAGCGACCTGGCCGCCCGGGCCGAGCAGAACACCAGGGCGATGCTGGAGAGCATGCTCCGCTCGCTCGGCTACACCCAGGTCACGGTGACCTTCCGCGATCCGCGGACGTAGCCCGGCCGTCCAGGCACGGGCCTCCTCGAGCACCACCTGGCCCCGCCTCCTCGTCGGTCGCGCCGCTCCAGCCTGCCAGCTGCCGGAGCTGCCCTCCGAGCGCCTCCCGCTCCCGGCCCGAGGTCTGGTGCACCCGCCCCACGACCTCTGCGATCGGCGTGACCACGTCCCCGACGACCAGCCGGAGCTTGGCGTCGGTCTCGATGGCCAGCGCCTCGGCCGACCGCGTCTCCAGCTCCTGGCGC
>JASLIH010000066.1 GCA_030152105.1 Actinomycetes bacterium | reverse complement strand
ATGCCGCTGCCGCTGACCGACCTGTTCAAGGACGGCCTGTCGCCGTGGCAGGAATGCGCCGAGCTGGCCAGCCGGGACCCGGAGCGGACCATCTTCTGGGGCTCGGTCAACCCGCTGGAGGGCCGGCGGGCGCTGGACCTGATGGAGCGCCAGGTCGGCGAGTTCGGGGCCAAGGCGTTCAAGTTCTACAACGTGCGTTATGACTTCGGCATGCCGTACCCGTGGCGGATGGACGACCCGCGGATCGCCTTCCCGATCTTCGAGAAGGCCCAGGAGCTGGGGGTCAACCTGATCGGCGTGCACAAGGGCGTGCCGCTCGGTCCCCAGCCGATCGAGGCCACCCAGACCTGGGACATGGACGGGGCGGCGGCCAACTTCCCCGACATCAACTTCGTCATCTTCCACGTCGGGCTGCCGTTCATCGATGAGGTCTGCTGGCAGCTCATCCGCCACCCGAACCTGTACGCGTCGATCGCGGCCACCATCAACTTCGTCGTCCGGGCGCCCCGGCAGTTCGCCGAGACCCTGGGCAAGCTGCTGTTCTGGTGCGGCGAGGACAAGATCATCTACGGAAGCGAGGCGCCGATCTGGCAGCCCCAGTGGGCGCTCGAGGCCTTCTGGAACTTCCAGCTGCCCCAGGACCTGGTCGAGGGCTACGGCTACCCGCAGCTCACCGAGCAGGCCAAGCGCAAGATCCTGGGCGAGAACCTGCTGCGCCTGCACGGCCTTGACGTCGAGGAGACCCGGGCCAGGCTGCGCGGGGCCTGACCCCGGGCCTCACGCCAGCGGCTCGGGCGTGATGTCGGGGTCCTCCTCGTCGCCGAAGCCGATGCCGAGGGCGCGGGCGGTCTGGATCATCTCGTAGTTCTTGGGAACGGTGCGGACCTTGCCGGCCGTCTCGGCCATGGACACCGTGGTGATCTTGGCCCCCCGGCTGACCACGACCTCGCCGTAGCGGCCCTCGGCCAGCACCCGGACCGCGGCCGCCCCGAAGCGGGTGGCCAGGATCCGGTCGAACGGGGTCGGCTGGCCACCGCGCTGGAGGTGGCCGAGGACCACCACCCGGGCGTCCTTGCCGGTCACCTTGGCGACCTGGGTGGCGACGTGCGCCCCGATCCCGCCCAGGGTGCCGGTCGACTCCTGGTAGACCTGGCCGCCGCCGCCCTTCTCGACCGCCCCCTCGGCGCAGATCACGATCGAGAAGTTCGAGCCGCGGTACTCGCGGGTCAGCACCTTGGAGGCGACCGCCTCGATGGTGAACGGGATCTCGGGGAGCAGGATGACGTCGGCACCGCCGCCAAGGCCCGAGTGGAGCGCGATCCAGCCGGCGTCGCGGCCCATCACCTCCAGCACCATCACCCGGTTGTGGCTGGCCGCGGTGGTGTGGAGCCGGTCGAGGGCCTCGGTCGCCACGGTCAGGGCGGTGTCGAAGCCGAAGGTGCGGTCACAGCCCCACAGGTCGTTGTCGATCGTCTTGGGCACCCCGACCGCCCGGACACCGTAGCGGGACAGCTCACTGGCGATCCCCTGGCTGCCCTCGCCGCCGATCACGACCAGGGCGTCGATGCCGAGCCGCTTGGTGTTGGCGGCCAGCTCCTTGTAGGGGGCCGGGTCGCGGATCCACTCGCCCTCGACCCGCATGGCCGAGAAGTGGCCCTTGTTGGAGGAGCCGAGGATGGTGCCGCCCCGGTTCAGCAGCCCGCTGACCGCCGAGCTGTCCAGGGTCCGGGTGCGGGGCCGGCCGATCAGGCCCTCGAACCCCTCCTCGACGCCGAGCACCGACCAGCCGTGGTCGACCTCGGCCGACCTGACCACCGCGCGGATGACCGCGTTCAGCCCCGGTGCGTCGCCACCACTGGTGAGCACCCCGATGCGTCGGATTGGCGCCGTCATGTCGGGTGCACCCCCAGCTTCCGATGGGTTAGTAAGGCCCCGTCAGGGCAAGGGTAGCCCGTGGCGGCACAGTACACATCTGACCACAGGGAGGGCCGGTGGCCAAGGCGGCGGACAGCAAGAGGAAGCGACCGGGGCTGACCCGGAGGCTGGCCAGGTCGACGCTGCGGGTCGGCATGCTGGCCACGGCCGTGCTGGTGGGGCGAAAGAGCGCCGGCGGCGGCAGGTCCAGGGCAGGGGCCGGGCAGGGCGGCGGGGCCGCTGGCGGCTCCGAGGCGCCCGGCGGGCTGGGCGCGGCCGCCGGCGGCGGGCCGGGCGCCAGCCACGAGACCGACCCGGGCGCCGTGGCCAACGGCGGCCACGGCCGCCAGGCCGACCAGCCCCAGGAGATCCCGCCCAGCGGCTGGAAGGACATCGCCAAGCGGACCGCCAAGGAGGTCAAGCAGGACCAGGTCCCGCTGCTCGGGGCCGGGGTGGCCTTCTACGCCCTGCTGTCGCTGTTCCCGGCGATCATCGCCGGGGTGTCGATCTACGGGCTGGTCGCCGACCCGGCGACCGTCCGCGACCAGATCAACCGGCTGACCGAGATGCTGTCGCCCGAGACGGCCGCGATCATCGGGACCCAGCTCAAGCAGGTCACCAGCGGGGCCGGCGGCGCCCTCGGGGTGGCCACCGTCATCGGGATCCTGACCGCCCTGTGGAGCGCCTCCAGCGGCATGAAGGCGCTGGTCACCGGGGTCAACCTGGCCTACGACGAGACCGAGAGCCGCAAGTTCGTCAAGCTGCGGGGACTGTCCATCGTGCTCACCCTGGGCGCGATGGTGCTGATGGGGCTGGCCCTGGCCCTGATCGTGGGCTTCCCGGCGCTGGCCGACAGTTGGCCGACGGCGCTGCGCTGGACGGTCGGCGGCCTGCGCTGGGTGCTGCTGGCAGCCCTGCTGATCGGCGCCCTGGCCGTGCTCTACCGCTACGCCCCCGACCGTGACGAGCCCAGGTGGACCTGGGTGAGCTGGGGCTCGGGGATCGCCACCCTGCTGTGGATCCTGGCCTCGATCGGCTTCTCCATCTACGCCAACTCCTTCGGCAACTACAACAAGACCTACGGGGCCCTGGCCGGGGTCATCATCTTGATGTTCTGGCTGTACCTGACGGCGGTGATCGTGCTCGTGGGGGCCGAGCTGAACACCGAGATGGAGCTGCAGACGGCCAAGGACACCACCGCCGGGCCGACCAGGCCGATGGGGGAGCGCGACGCCCACGCCGCCGACCACGTCGCCGAGTCCCCGGCGGCCGCCACATGACCGCCCGGAACAAGGCCAGGCGGGCCGAGCGGACGGCCAGGCAGGCCGCCGACAGCGGACCGGTCAAGACCGTTGGCCGGATCGGGCTGGTCGCCTACGGCGTCGTCCACCTGCTGCTCGCCTACCTGGCCGTCCGGGTCGCCCTGGGCGCCGGCGGCAAGGCCGACAAGACGGGAGCCCTGCAGACGATCGCCGAGCAGCCGGCGGGCCGGTTCCTGCTCTGGGTGCTGACCGCCGGCCTGACCGCCCTGGCCGTCTGGCAGCTGGCCGAGGCCGGCTGGGGCCACGGGTACCGGCGCCCGGCACGCAGGCGGACCGTCCAGCGGCTGGTCAGCCTGGGCGAGGCCGGGGTCGCCGGCACCCTGGCCTTCAGCTCCTTCAAGGTCGCCTCGGGTAAGGGCGGCAAGTCCAAGCAGGAGAAGGCGGCCCTGGTCGACCAGGTCTTCGACTGGCCGGCCGGGGAGCTGCTGGTCGCACTGGTCGGCCTCGGGATCGTGGCCATCGCCATCTACCTGGTCCACCGGGGGGTGGCCAGGACCTTCGTCGACGACCTGGACCTGGCCGGGGCCGAGCCCCACGCCCGCGACGCCGCCATCCGCTTCGGCCAGGTGGGCTGGCCGGCCCTTGGGGTGGCCTACGGGATCCTCGGGCTCCTGCTGGTCTACTCGGCCGTCACCTACGACCCGAAGAAGGCCACCGGGATGGACACCGCCCTCAAGACCCTGGCCGGCCAGCCGTACGGCACCGCGCTGCTGCTCATCGTCGCGGCCGGGCTGGGGTGCTTCGGGGCGTACTGCCTGTTCGACGCCCGCTACCGCCGCGGCTGAGCCGCCGGCGCCTGGCCGCGGCGGCGGCCGCCCCCGCGGCCAGCGCGACCCAGCAGGCCAGGGGGACGACGTCGCCGGTCCGGACATAGGGGGTCCGCTCGGCCGACAGCGGCAGCTCGACGACAGCCGCGCCCCGCCAGCCGCCCGGCGCCCAGGCCAGGCGGCGGCCGCGGGCGTCGAAGGCCGCCGAGGTGCCGCTGAGGGCGGCCTGGAGCACCGGGCGGCCCGACTCCACCGCCCGCACCGCCGACAGGCTGGCGTGCTGGTCAAGGCCCCAGCTGCCCTGGAAGGTGGTGTCGGCGGTCTGGACCACCACCAGGTCGGCCCCGTCGGCGGCCAGGTTCCGGGCCAGGTCGGGGAAGGCCGACTCGAAGCAGATCAGCGGGCCGACGGCCACCTTGCCGGCGGGCAGGACGGCCAGGCGGGTCCCGCGGTGCCGGTCGACCGCGGCGGCCTTGGTGAACCGGGTCACCCAGCCGAGCAGCGGTCGCAGCGGCACGTACTCCCCGAACGGCACCAGCCGCATCTTGTCGTAGCTGCCAAGCACCCCCGCCGGGCCGACCAGCAGGGCGGTCTTGTAGATGCCGCCGCCGGCCTCCCGCTGGGCGTCGACATTGGCCAGCACGGGCGCGCCGGCGGCCACGGCCACCCCGACCAGGCGCCTGATGTCGCCGGGGTTGGCCGCCGGGTCGCGGCCGACGCTGCTCTCGCCCCACACCACCAGGTCGGGCCGGGCGCCGGCGGGCAGGGTGCGGCTGAGCCGCTCGCTGGCCGAGAACCGCTCCTCGACGGGGCCGACGACCCCGGGCTGGACGTACGCCACCCGGACGGTCCCGGCCGGCGGGGGCGCCGGCCGCAGCGACCAGAAGGCCAGCGCGGCCAGGGGGAGGGCGACCGCCGCCGCGGCCGCCGTCGCCCGGGTCGGGCCGGGGACCCCCCGGCCGACGGCGGCGGCGACGGCCACGTTGACCGCCACCAGCAGGAAGCTCAGCCCCCAGACGCCACCGAGAGCGGCCACCGACAACAGCGCCGGGGCGTTCCACTGGCTGGCCCCGAGCAGCCCCCAGGGGCCGCCCAGCGCCTCCCAGGAGCGCAGCGCCTCCCCGGCAACGAACGCGCTCGGGATCAGCACCATCGCGGCGGCCAGCCGCCTCGGCCCCGGCCGTCCGGCGCCCCCGAGCAGCGCCCAGGCGAGCCAGCCGAGCGGCAGCCACAGCACGGCCAGGAGCATGGCCAGGGGCACCATGAACGGCCCCACGGTGGGGAAGAGGAAGGCGTTGACGGCCAGGAAGAACCCGGTCCCGCCGAGCCAGGCCCTGACCGCCGCCTCGCCCCCGCTGGGGGCGGCGACGGCCAGCAGCAGCAGCGGGACCAGGCCGACCAGGGCCAGCCACCACCACCCGGGACGCGGGAAGGCCAGGGCCAGCGGCGCCCCCAGCAGCAGCGCCGCCAGCCGGCCGCCCCACCTGCTCGGCAAGGCCCGTCAGAGGTTCATGGCGACGTACTTGGTCTCCAGGTACTCGGCGATGCCCTCGGGGCCGCCCTCGCGGCCGACGCCGGACTGCTTGACCCCGCCGAAGGGGGCCGCCGGGTTCGAGACCAGGCCCTGGTTGAGGCCGACCATGCCCGTCTCCAGCGCCTCGACGACCCGGAAGGCCCGCTTGAGGTCTCTGGTGTAGACGTAGGCGACCAGCCCGAACTCGGTGTCGTTGGCGGCCGCGACCGCCGCCTCCTCGGCGTCGAAGGCGGCCACCGGGGCCACCGGCCCGAAGATCTCCTCCTTGAGCACGCGGGCGTCGCCGGGCACGTCGGCCAGCACCGTCGGCTGGTAGAAGTAGCCACGGCCGTCGCCCGGGCGGGCGCCGACAACCGCCTTGGCCCCCTTGTCGAGGGCGTCGGCAACCAGCTCCGACACCTTGTCGACGGCGTTCTTGTCGATCAGGGGGCCGACCTGGACGCCGTCCTCGGTGCCGCGGCCGACCTTCATCGCCCCCATCCGCTCGGCCAGCCTGCCGGCGAACGCCTCCGCGACCGGCTCGGCCACATGGAAGCGGTTGGCGGCCGTGCAGGCCTCGCCGATGTTGCGCATCTTGGCGATCAAGGCCCCCTCGACGGCGGCGTCCAGGTCGGCGTCGTCGAAGATCAGGAACGGGGCGTTGCCGCCCAGCTCCATCGAGACCCGGAGGACGTTGTCGGCGGCCTTGGCCATCAGGGTGCGGCCGACCTCGGTGGAGCCGGTGAACGACAGCTTGCGGGTCCGGCCGTCGGAGATCAGCGGCTCCATCACCGCCCCCGACCGCTTGGTGGTGACGATGTTGCAGACCCCGGCGGGCAGGCCCGCCTCCTCCAGGATCCCGCCGAGGGCGAGCATCGACAGGGGGGTGAGGGCGGCCGGCTTGATCACCATCGTGCAGCCCGCAGCCACCGCCGGGCCGATCTTGCGGGTCCCCATGGCCATGGGGAAGTTCCAGGGGGTGATGAGCACGCACGGGCCGACGGGCTGGCGCATGGTCAGCAGGCGGCCCTTGCCGTTGGGGGCCACCGAGTAGCGGCCGTCGATCCGGACCGCCTGCTCGGCGAACCAGCGGAAGAACTCGGCCGCGTAGGTGATCTCGGCCTTGCTCTCGGCCACCGGCTTGCCCATCTCCAGGGTCATCAGCAGGGCGAGCTCGTCGGCCCGGTCATTGAGGGCCTCGAACGCCCGGCGCAGGATCTCACCCCGTTCCCGGGGCGGGTGGGCGGCCCAGTCGGCCTGGGCGGCGACGGCCGCGTCGAGGGCGGCCATGCCGTCGGAGGGGGTGGCGTCGGCCACCTGGCACAGCTCCTCGCCGGTGGACGGGTCCTCGACCGCGAAGCTGCCCCCGCCGCTGGCCTCGCGCCACTCGCCACCGATGAACAGCCGCGGCGTGACCTTCTCGACGACCGCCTGCTCGGATGTTGCGATGCTCATGGGCCTCTGCCTCCTCTGGCGTCCCCGGCCGGCGTCCCAGCCTAGCGCGTCGGCTTGCGCGGGGCGCCGCCGGTCGCCAGGCTGGCGCCATGCGGTGGCGGTGGCGGCTGGTGGCGGCGGTGGCGGTCCTCGGGCTGACCGGCTGCACGTCCGGCGAGGCCCCGGAGCCGGCCGCGACGACGGCGCCGCCGGTGGCCGGCGACCAGGCCTGGCGGGCGCTGGCGGCGGTGCCGTCGGAGCGGACCGAGGTGGCCGCGGCCGCCGTCGGTGACCGGATCTGGGTGCTGGGCGGCTACGGCCCCGACGGCGCCACCCTGGCCACCGCCGAGGTCTACGACACCGGGGCCGACAGCTGGGACCGGGGGCCGGAGCTGCCGGTGGCCGTCAACCACGCCATGGCCGCCACCCTGGACGGGGTCCTCTACATCGCCGGCGGCAACGACGGCGACGGCCCCAGCAGTCAGGTGGCCCGCCTGGAGGGGGACGGCTGGCGCCGGCTGGCCCCGCTGCCCCAGGGCCGCTCGGCCGGCGGCCTTGTCGCCCTCGACGGGCGGCTGTACCTGGTCGGCGGGGTGGTCGACGGCGGGCTGGCCGGCGACACCCAGGTGTACGACCCGGCCGCCGACCGCTGGACCTCCGCCCCCGGGCTGCCCACCCCGCGCGAGCACCTGGGCGCCGCCGCCAGCGCAGGCAAGGTGTATGTGGTCGGGGGCCGCGTCGGCGGGATCGGCAGGAACCTGGCCACGGCCGAGGCGTTCGACCCGGCCGCCGGCCGCTGGGCCGCGGTGGCCGACCTGCCGACGGCCAGGGGCGGCCTTGCCGCCGCCGCCACCGCCGGTGGGCAGGTGGTGGCCGTGGGCGGCGAGGCCTCGGCCACCTTCCCGGAGGCCGAGGCGCTGGACACCGCCAGCGGCCGCTGGCGCTCCCTGCCCCCGCTGCCCACCCCCCGCCACGGCCTCGGCGTGGTCGCCGTCGGCGACACTGTCTACGTCCTCGCCGGCGGCCCCCAGCCCGGCCTCCACACCTCCCCGGCCAACGAGGCCATCGACCTGGGCTAGCCGGGGCCTTGTGCACCGGGGGCCACCGCTGCGCTCCTCGAGCCCCGGACCCCTCTTGCCTCCACACTTAGGGCCGCCTAATATCTGGGGCGATGTTCGTCTGCCATTGCCGGGCCCTCACCGACGGAGAGATCCGCGAGGTGATCACCGGCGGAGCCTGTGACCTCGAGGAGGTCGGGGCCCGCTGTGGTGCCGGCGTCACCTGCGGGGGCTGCTGCCCGCTGATCGAGGAGCTGCTGGCCAGGCACGCCGAGCCGCCCGTGGCCGCCTCCGCCTAGTCGCGGACCTGCTGGGCCAGGTACAGGGCCTCGCCGATCTGGTCGACGGTGACCAGCTGGGTCTCCCAGAAGTCGACGTGGCGTTCCTCCTCGCCGATCATCGCGGCCAGGAACTCGCGGGTGCCCTGGTCGCCGACCTCGTTGCACGTGACCACGTAGCCGTCCAGGTTGGCGACCGCGGCCCGCTCCAGCTCGACCGCCAGCCGGATCTGCTCGATCGCCGTCTCGCCGACCTTGACCGTGCCCAGCCGCTGCAGGTTGGGCAGGCCGTCCAGGTACAGGATGCGGTCGATCAGCTCCTCGGTGTCGCGCATCTCCTCCAGGGCGATCTCGCGGTGGCGTTTGGCCAGCCGCTCGTACCCCCAGTTGGCGCACATCCGGGAGTTGAGGAAGTACTGGTTGACGGCCGTCAGCTCGAAGGTCAGGTGCTGGTTGAGCAGCTCGAGGATGCGCGGGTCGCCCTGCACGGGGGACTCTCCCTGGGTCGGTTGCGGTCAGTGACCCCGGTAGTCTGCCTCAACCGCCGCCGCGGTGGGCGGCCACGGCCTCGCGGAGGGCCGGGGCGACCTCGGCCGCGAACCACTCCAACTGGCGGGCCGGCGACTCGGCCGCCCAGAGCACGAAGGTGTCCATGCCGATCTCGGTGACCAGGGGCAGGAGCTGCTCGACCCACTGGGCGGCCGGGCCGTCCAGGAACCCGCCGCCGCCGGGGCCGATCCGGCCGGAGATGTTGTAGAGGCGGCGGATTGCCGCCGGGTCGCGGCCGGCCTCGGCGGCGGCGGCGTCGATCCGGGCCTGGGCGCCGGCCAGCCGCTCCGGCGGCATGTAGGAGGCGGACGGCACCCAGCCGTCGGCCAGCCGCCCGATCAGGCCAAGCATCCGCGGCCCGTAGGCCCCGACCCAGATCCCGATCGGATGCGCCGGCGCCGGCCCCGGCCTGACCCCCGCCACCCGGTAGTGCCGCCCCTCGAACCGCACCGACCGCTCGTCGGACCACAACCGCCGGAGGAGCCCGATCGCCTCCTCGATGGCCTCGACGGCCTCGCCCGGGGAGCGGCGGGGGCCGCCCATGGCCGCGATCGCGTCCCAGAACGCGCCCGCCCCCAGGCCCAGCTCGAACCGGCCCCCGGAGACGAGATCGAGGGAGGCGGCCGCCTTGGCCAGCATGGCCGGGTGGCGCAGGGGCAGGCTGGCGACGTCCGGGAACAGCCCGATCCGCTCGGTGGCCGGGGCCAGGGCGGCCAGCAGCGTGAAGGTGTCGAGGTGGCGGCGCTGGTAGGGGTGGTCCTGGACGCCGATGAGGTCGAACCCGGCCCGCTCGGCCAGGCGCGCCTCCTCGACCAGGGCCGGGGGGTCGGCGGCCTCGGGGACCAGGAACCAGCCGAACCGCACCGGCAGGCCGGCGTCAGCCACGGACGCCCGCCCAGATCCCGACCGGCCGGAACGACAGGGGCACGTCGACCAGGATGAGCTCGCTCGGGGCGGTGGCGGCGATGCTCAGCGACGGCTGGCCGGTCACCTTGGCCGCGTCGCCGGTCGCGACCGGCTCGCCGTCGAAGCGGGCCTGGCCGTCGATCAGGTACACATAGGCGCCACGGTCCGGCCCGATCGGGTGCTCGACCTGGTCGCCGGGTGCTAGCGAGGCCACGTGCACGCTGGCGTCCTGGTGGATCCTGACCACCTCGCCGCCCTCGGGGCCCATCACCCGCAGCAGCCGCCCCGCGCGGTCCTCTCTGGTGAACACCTTCTGCTCGACCTCGGGGTCGAGGCCGGCGGTGTCGGGCAGGACCCAGATCTGGATGAACCGCATCGGCTCGTCCTCCGACGCGTTCTGCTCCGAGTGCAGCGCCCCCGACCCCAGCGTCATGCGCTGCACGGCCCCGGCGGGCAGCGGCCCGGGGGCGCCGCCGACCGAGTCCTCGTGCCGGAAGCTGCCCTCGACCACGTAGGTGAGCCCCTCGACGTCCTGGTGGGGGTGCATCGGCCAGATCGCCCCCGGCACCAGCCGGTCGTCGTTGAACACCCGCATGGCCCCGAAGGCGTCGTTCTCGGGGTCGCGGTAGTTGGCGAAGGAGAAGTGCCAGCGGGCGCTGAACCAGCCGCCCTCCTCGCGGTGGATCTCGTTGTCGCGCCGGATGGTCAGCATGGCCGCTCCTGAGGGACGGGCCGCCCGGCGGTCAGCCGAGCGGCGGGATGTCCACCTGCTCGGGGAAGTACTTCTGGAACAGCTGGTCGAGCACGCCGTCGTCGCGCAGCTGGTCGATCACCTCGGACAGGGGCCTGGTGTTGGGCGACCCCTTGGCCAGGACGGCCCCGTACTGCTCGTCGGTCTTGAACTGGCCGACGACGGTCAGCCCAGGGTACTTGGCGGCCGCGTCGACCACGATCGGGACGTCGGACATGACGGCCTCGACGCGGCCGTCCCGCAGGGCCGCGAACGCGGCCGTGGTCGACCCGAAGGTCCGTGGCGGCTCCATCGGCTTGAGGATGCGGTCAAGGTAGGCGGCCCCGGAGGTGGCCTCCTGGACACCGAAGCGGAGGCGGCGGGCGCCGGCGACCCCATCGACGGCGGTGCCCTTGCGGACCAGGACCCCCTGGTTGGCGGTGAAGTAGGGGGAGGAGAAGTCGACCCGCTGGCGGCGGTCGGGGAGGATCGAGACGCCGTTGACGGCGAAGTCGCAGGGGCAGCGGGCCCCGGCGACCAGCTTGGTGAACGGGAACCCGACCCACTCGACCCGCTCCACGCCGAGGCGGTCGGCGATCTCGTCCACCATGTCGACCTCGAACCCGCCCTTGAGGTGGTCCAGGTCGTCGCCGAGCACGAACGGCGGGTTGGGTAGCTCGGTGGCCACGGTCAGGACCCCGGGGCTGCGGGTCCGGAACCCGGACGGCCCGGCCGCGGCTGCGGTCCCGCCGCCATCTCCGCCGCCGCCCCCGCAGGCCGCCAGTCCCAGGGCCAGCACCAGGGCGAGCGCCAGGGCCAGCAGCTTGCCCCCCACAGCGGCTCCTCTGGTTGCCGGCACAACGAACGTGGATGGGACGATACCAGGCGCGTTGGTAGGCTGGGCCGGCAACCGGGTCAGGTGAACTGAGGAGGCGAGCTGGTGGCGCAGGCTCCGGACGGGCGCACCGGCCGACTGGCCGGGGCGGCCGGGATCGCCCTGGTGCTGGTCGGGCTGACCCTGCTCCTGGAACCGGCGTCGTGGCGCCCGGCCGCGGCGGTCCTCCTGGCCGTCGGCCTGGCCGTCGGCACGGTGGTGGCGATACGCCGGCCACCCTCAGGCCGCCTGCGAACCCCCATGGAGCGCCTGAACGACGCCGCCTTCCTGTTGGTGGTCGCCATCGTCGCCCTGATCGCGGTCCGCCTGGCCCGCCCCTGGACCGCCGCCCTCCCCGGCCTCGTCGGGGGCGCCCTCCTCGGCCTCACCCTCCGCCCCCGCCTGGCCCATGGCCGCAACCCCGGCCACAGCGACCCCGCTCCCGGAACCGCCAGCTCCGACCCCGGCCGCACCGGAACCCCGGCTCCCGGCACCGAGCCCCCCGGAGGGGGAGAGTAGCCCAACCGCGGAAGCGGCGGTCCCGGTTGTCCACACCCCCAACCGCCCCGACCCCCGGGCCCCGTTCGGGGTCAGGAACGTTCCAGGATCACCACCGGGATGTCGCGGGTGGTCTTGCGCTGGTAGCCCTCGTAGGCGGGCCAGATCGCGGTCATCAGCGACCACAGGCGCGGCTTCTCCTCGGGGCTGGCGGTCCGGGCCGTTGCCGCGAACCGCTCGGCGCCGACCTGGACCTCGACCTCGGGGTGCTCGGTCAGGTTGAGGTACCAGGCGGGATGCCTGGCCGAGCCGCCGACCGAGGCCACCACCAGGTAGCGGTCGCCGTCGCGGCCGTAGATGAGCGCGGTCCGCCGCAGCTGGCCGGAACGGCGGCCGCGGGTGGTCAGCAGCAGGGTGTACACGCCCGGCCGCCACTCGTGCCCCTTGGCCCCGTCGCTGTCCACATAGCGGCGGATGTGCCCGGCCACCCAGCCGGACGGGCTGTCGGAGACCGGCTCACCGGGGCCCATCAGGCGAGCACCTCGGTGGCGACCCGGGAGGTCCGGACCACGCCACCGTCGGGGAGGGCCTGCTTGGGCTTGGGCATCGCCGTCCAGGATAGGGCAGGCGGCGGCTAGTACCAGCCGTGGGAGACCCAGAACGCCCTGGCGTTCTCGGCCGTGCCGTAGCGGTCGCGGACATAGCCGCGGAATGCCTGCAGCTGGAGGGCGCAGTCGGTCGTGTCGGCGTTGGCCCCCAGGTAGTGGCGGCGCCCGTCGATCAGGAGCTGGCCCAGCCCGAAGGCGGTGGAGCGGGGGTTGTCGGCCGTCGGGTCGCCGCCCGACTCCTTCATGATGATGAAGTACTCGGCGTTCGAGGTGCCCGACAGGTTGCACTTGCCGCCGCCGCGGACCTGGCCGGCCTGGCGCTGCTGGCGCTGCTGGAGGGTCACTCGCAGCACCCCGGCCTCGCCCTCGAGCCGCCGGATCTTGGTGTCGAGGGCGTCCTTGGCCTGGGCGCGCAGGTCGCGCAGCTCCAGCGCCTGGTCGATCTTGCGGCTGATCTGGGCCCCGGCCTTGCGGGCGTCGGCCTCGGCCTCGGACAGGGCCGAGCGGGCCAGGGCGTAGTCCTGCTGGGCCACGACCAGGTCGGCCAGCGAGTTGTTGCTCTCCCTGGCCAGGTGGTCGAGGATCGCGACCTGCCCGAGCAGCTGGTCGGCCTTGCCGCTCTGGACCAGGGCGGCCAGGCCGGCCGGGTCGCCGCCGATGTAGATGCCGCGGGCCCGGTCGCCGAGGATGCGGCGCAGCCGCTCCACCCGCTCGGTCGCGTCGGCCAGGGCGGCGGTGGCTCTGACGCCGCGGGCGTGGGCGTCGAGGCGGAACTGCTCGGCCTGGGCGAGCTCGTTCTCGGCCTGGTCGAGGGCCCCGTTGGCCCGGTCGAGGGCGGCGGCCAGCTTCTTGGCGTCGGACTTGGCGTCGGCCAGGGTGGCCCGCACCTTCTTCAGCTCGGTGGGGACGTCGGTCCCCTCCTGGGCGCCGGCGAACTGGGGCAGCAGGAAGGAGGCCACGGCGGCCATGGCCGCGATCACGGCCAGCCACCGCAGCACCCGCGCGTGTCGGTAGGGCGCCAACATCTTCTGAGAGCCGCTCCCTGAGGGGTTCGGGAACCGGTTCGCCGCGGCTGGGGGACCGCGGACGGTGAGGTTCTTACCACACCACGCTGCGGAAGTGGAAATTCCACCCTCCCCGGCCGGGGCGTGGCATGCTGCCGCCATGGCCGACCAGATGACCCGCCTCGTGGTGGACTCGCCCAGCCTGTTCTACCGGGCGTTCTTCGCCCTGCCCAAGTCGATCAAGGGGCCGGACGGGAACTCGGTGAACGCCGTCCGCGGCTACCTGGACATGGTGTCGCGCGTGCTGGTCGACCAGCGTCCCCGGGCCGTGGCCAACGTGTTCGACGCCGACTGGCGGCCCCAGTGGCGGGTCGACCTGTACGCCGGCTACAAGTCGACCCGGGCCGACGACCCGCCGGAGCTGCCCGGCCAGGTGCCGCTCCTGCTGGAGGTGCTGGACGCGGCCGGCCTGCCGGTGGCCGAGGCCGCCGGCTACGAGGCCGACGACGTCATCGGCACGATCGCGGCCGCCGCCGGGCCCGACGAGCGCCTGGCCGTGCTCACCGGCGACCGGGACCTGTTCCAGGTGGTCCGCGATCCGGTTGTCTGGGTGCTGTACCCGCTCAAGGGCACCTCGTCGCTGGCCACCATGGACGCGGCCGGGGTGGCCGCCAAGACCAAGGTCCCGCCCGAGCGCTATATCGACCTGGCCATCCTGCGCGGCGACCCCTCCGACGGCCTGCCCGGGGTGCCGGGGATCGGGGAGAAGACGGCCGCGACCCTGGTCGCCGACCACCCCGACCTGGACGCCGTGCTGGCCGCGGCCGGCCAGGGCCGCCTCACGCCCCGGCTGAACACCGCCCTCACGGCCAGCGCCGACTACATCCAGGCCATGCGCAAGGTGGCCGCGGTGGCCACCGACGTCGGCTACCGGATCAGCGACCCCCACCCGCCCGACCGCGAGCGCCTGGCCGCCCTGGCGTCGGCCAACGCCATCGAGAGCCCGGTGGAGCGGATGCTGGCCGCGATGGAGCAGGCCGGCCTGGCCGACCCGGCCTGACGCCGGCCTCGGCCCGGCTCAGAGCCGCTGAAGGCCGCTCAGGACCTGCTCGAGCAGGGCGACGTTCGGGGGACCGGCGTGGCTCGGGGCCCGGTGGACGGTCACCATGCCCTGGCTGGCCAGGTCGCCGACCAGCACCCTGGTCACCCCGAGGGGCAGGTCGACCCGGGCGGCCAGCTCGGCCACGGACAGGGTCTCGCGGCAGGCCATGGCGATCGTCCGGTGCTCAAGGCTGAGCCAGGGGGGCGGGTCGGCGGCCGAGGTCGCGCCGATCAGGTCCTCGATGGCCAGGTCGGGCCCGGACGGCTCGGTCCGGCCCTCGGTCATGGCGTACGGCCGCAGGAACGGGCCCGGGTCGGCCTCGTCGCGGCCGGTCATCGATCGGTCCCCCCTGGTCGTGCCCGACCGCTATCCGGCCATGCCATTGTCACGCCCCGCCCCCGGGGATTTCACGGCGAACGCCCGCGGCACCGGGGTCGGCACCGGCTCGGACCGGTCCGCCGGGGCAACCCGCTGGGCCTCCCCCGACCCGTCCGGGGAGGGCTCGACCTGCGGCTGCCCGGCCCCCGGCGGGCCCGCCGGCTCCATCTCGGTCTCCGGCCCCCCGAGCAGGCTCGAGGGGAGCAGCACCAGCGCCGCCACCCCGCCGAACCAGGAGCGGCGCAGCCGCACCTTGACGCCGTGGCGGGCGGCCAGGCGGCCGACCACGTAGAAGCCGAGCCGCTGGGCGCTGGCCAGGTCGATGGTGGTCGGCTTGGCCAGCTGCTCGTTGGCCAGCTCCAGCTCCTCGTCGGACATGCCGATGCCCTGGTCCTCGACCTCCAGCAGGTAGCCGTGGGCGGCCGGCTCGCCCGACACCTGCACCCTGGTCCCGGGCGGCGAGAACGCGGCCGCGTTCTCGATCAGCTCGGCCAGCAGGTGGACCACGTCCGAGACGGCGTGGCCGACGACCCGCACGTCGGCCATGGGCATGACCCCGACCCGGTTGTAGTCCTCGATCTCGGCCGAGGCGGCCCGGATCACCCGGGGCAGGGGCACCGGGTCGCTCCAGCGCCGCACCGGCTCGGCGCCCGACAGCACCAGCAGGTTCTCGGCGTTGCGGCGCATCCTGGTCGCCAGGTGGTCGAGGCGGAACAGGCTGCGCAGCTGCTGGGGGTCGGCCTCGGTCCGCTCCAGCTCGTCCAGCAGCTCCAGCTGCCGGTGGACCAGGGCCTGGAGGCGCCGGCCGAGGCTGAGGAACATGTCGGCAACGCTGCGGCGCAGGGCCGCCTGCTCGGCCGCGACCCGCACCGCGGTCGAGTGGACGGCATCGAACGCCCTGGCCACCTGGCCGATCTCGTCGCGGTCGGGGATGCCGATGGGCCGGGTCTCGGCCGTCAGGTCGACCGGCTCGGCCCGCTGGAGCCGCTCGACCACGCCGGGCAGCTGGGTGTGGGCGACCTCCTCGGCCGAGGACCGCAGCAGGCCGAGCGGCCGCAGGAGCGACCGGACGACGACCAGCGACAGCCCGATGGCCAGGGCCAGGACCAGCAGGACGGCCACGGCGTCGACGGCGGCCCGGGTTCGGGCGGCCGTCTCGTCGGCCCGGCTGGCGTCGACCGCGGCCGCCCCCAGCTGGTCCTCGACCCGGCGCAGCAGGTCGATCTCGGTGGAGTTGACCG
>JASLIH010000043.1 GCA_030152105.1 Actinomycetes bacterium | reverse complement strand
CCGACCTCGACCCCGGAGCCAGGCAGGCGTCGGTCACCCCGGCCCTGGCCAGCTCGTCGACCAGCGTCAGTGCGAACCGCCGCCCCGCCCCGCTCACGCTAGGCTCCGTTCATGACCGACCACCCCGGGCCACCCGCGCCCTTGCACCACGTCGTCGAGGGCGCGCCCGACCCGCCCGGTCCGGTGCCGGGTCCCCCGGTGAGGGAGCGTAACCCACGCCGGGAACAGCCGCCGCCGGTCGTCCACAGCCCGGGGCCGGGTGTCGCCGGCGACCGGGTGGTGCTGGTGCACGGGTTCACCCAGACCCTGGCCACCTGGGCGCCGGCAGGGGAACGACTGGCGCGGCGGTGGGAGGTGGTGCGGGTCGACCTGCCTGGGCATGGCGGGTCGAGCGACGTCAGGGTGGGGTTCGAGGAGGCGGCCGGGCTGGTGGGGGAGGCCGGGGGGGCGGGGGCGTATGTGGGGTACTCGCTCGGGGGGCGGCTGTGTCTTCGGCTGGCGCTGGAACGGCCCGACCTGGTGCGGGGGCTGGTGCTGATCGGGGCGTCGCCGGGGATTGCCGACCCCGGGCAGCGGGAGGCGCGGCGGGGTGCCGACGAGCTGCTGGCCCGGCGGATCGAGCGGGACGGGGTGGCGGTGTTCCTCGACGCCTGGCTGGCCGGGCCGCTGTTCTCCTCGCTGCCGGTGGAGGCGGCGGGCCGGCACGAGCGGCTCGCCAACACCGCCGAGGGCCTGGCGTATGCGCTGCGGCGGCTCGGGACCGGGGTCCAGGAGTCGCTCTGGGACCGGCTGGGCGAGCTGCGGCCGCCGGTCCTGCTGGTGGCGGGCGAGCTCGACCGCAAGTTCGCCGGGATCGCCGGGGAGATGGCCGCCGCCATCGGCCCGACCGCGCGGGTCGCCGTCGTTCCCGGGGCCGGCCATGCCGTCCACCTGGAACGACCGGACGAGACGGCCGCGCTGGTCGAGGAGTTCATGGCCGCCAGGCTGGGCCGGGAGGTGGGAGCCTAGCCCGTCCGGGCGGCGGGTCATGACCACCACAGCCCGGCGGTCAGCAGGAGGCTCGTGGCCAGCTGGAGCCTGGCCGTCGCCCCGAGGGCGGCGATCAGGCCGGGGCCGTCGGTGCGGGTTCGGACCAGGCGGACCGGGGCGACGGCCAGGGGGATCGCGGCCAGGGTGACCAGCACCGGGGGGCGGGCCAGGCCGAGCAGGGCGGCGCAGGCGAACATGGCCGCCACCACCGCCGTGAACAGGTCGCGGGAGCGGGCGTGGCCCAGGCGGACGGCCAGGGTCCGCTTGCCGGCGGCGCGGTCGCCGTCGATGTCGCGGACGTTGTTGGCGAGCAGGATGGCGACCGCGCCGAGGCCGACCACCACCGAGGCGGCCACGGCCACCGGCGGGACCCGCTCCAGCTGCACGTACGCCGACCCGCAGGTGGCCACGACCCCGAAGAAGGCCAGCACGGCCAGCTCGCCGAACCCCGAGTAGCCGTAGGGGCGGGGGCCGCCGGTGTACAGCACCGCGGCGGCGATGGCGGCCACCCCGACCAGCAGCAGTCGCAGGTCCACGGCGACGGCCAGGGCCAGGCCGGCGACCGCGGCGACCGCGAAGGCGACGCCGGCGGCCCGCCTGACCGCCGCCGGGGCGGCCAGGCCGGCGGCGGTCAGGCGGGCCGGGCCAAGGCGGGCCGGGGTGTCGGTGCCCCGGCGGCCGTCGGAGTAGTCGTTGGCGTAGTTCACCCCGACCTGCAGGGCGAGGGCCACGACCAGGGCGGCCAGGGCCCGCCAGGCCACCACCGGGCCCTCGGCGGCGGCCGCGGCGGTTCCCACCAGCACCGGGCAGATGGCCGCGACCAGTGTCCTCGGCCGAGCGCCCTGGACCCAGACGCGCATGCGGCTAGGGGCGCTTGGGGAACTTGGCGAAATCAGGAGGGCGCTTCTCGCGGAAGGCGTTGCGGCCCTCCTGGGCCTCCTCGGTCATGTAGTAGAGGAGGGTGGCGTCCCCGGCGAGCTGCTGGACCCCGGCCAGGCCGTCGGTGTCGGCGTTGAGGCCGGCCTTGAGCAGGCGCAGGGCGAGCGGGCTGTGCTCCAGGATCCGCCGGCACCAGTCGACCGTGACCCGCTCCAGGTCCTCAAGGGGGACGACCGTGTTGACCAGGCCCATCTCCAGCGCCTCGCCGGCGTCGTACTGGCGGCACAGCAGCCAGATCTCGGTCGCCTTCTTGCGCCCGACGGTGCGGGCCAGCATGCCCATGCCGTAGCCGCCGTCGAAGGACCCGACCCGGGGCCCGGTCTGGCCGAAGCGGGCGTTGTCGGCGGCGATGGTCAGGTCGCAGACCAGGTGGAGCACGTGGCCCCCGCCGATGGCGTAGCCGGCCACCATGGCGATCACCGGCTTGGGCAGCCGCCGGATCTGGATCTGGAGGTCGAGCACGTTCAGGCGCCCGATGCCATGCTCGTCGACGTAGCCGTCGTCGCCGCGGATCCGCTGGTCGCCGCCGGAGCAGAAGGCGTCGGGGCCTTCGCCGGTGAGCACGATGACCCCGATGCCCGGGTCGTCGCGGGCGAGCTCGAAGGCGTCGTGGAGCTCGAACAGGGTCTTGGGCCGGAAGGCGTTGCGGACCTCCGGCCGGCGGATGGTGATCTTGGCGATCCCCTCCGCGGTCTCGTAGCCGATGTCGGTCCAGGTTCCCTGGGCTTGCCACTCCATCGGGTGTTCGCGCTCCTCGGCTGGCTTCTCGGTGGCGACGGCCCTGCTAGCCTACCTGCCCATGTCGTCCTCTGTTGCGCTGGTCGCGATCGCCCTGCCCCGCCCGGCCGCCGCCCGGGCGGTGGCGGCCGCCTGGGAGGCCGGCGAGGCGGTCCTGCCGCTCGACCCGGGCGCCCCGGCGGCCGAGCTCAAGGGCATCCTGGCCGCGGCCCGCCCCACCCACCTGCTCGACGCCGACGGGCGGCGCCGGCTCCCCGGGGGCGAGCCCGGCGAGGCCGGCCTGGCCGCGGTGGTCGCCACCTCGGGCACCAGCGACACCCCCAAGGTGGTCGAGCTGGGCGCCGACGCGGTCCGCTGGTCGGCCCTGGCCACCTCGGCCGCCCTTGAGGCCGGCCCGGGCGACCGCTGGCTGTGCTGTCTGCCGGTGCACGGGGTGGCCGGGCTGGCCGTGGTGGCCAGGGCCTGGCACAGCGGCCTGCCCCTGGAGGTCCACGAGCGCTTCGACCTCGCCGCCGTCCGCCAGGCCGCCGGCGAGGCGACCCTGGTCTCGCTGGTCCCGGCGATGCTACGGCGGCTGCTGGCCGCCGGCGACGAGGCGGCCCGGTTCCGGCAGGTCCTGCTCGGCGGCGGCCCCATCCCGGCCGACCTGGCCGACGTCGCCGTCGGCCGGGGCGTCGGCCTGGTCCGGACCTACGGGCTCACCGAGACCTTCGGCGGCATGGTCCACGACGGCCACCCCATCGACGGTGCCGAGGTGCGGATCGACGGCGACCCCGAGGGCGAGGTCCTGGTCCGGGGGCCGATGCTGTTCCGGCGCTACCGGGGCGACCCCGGGCGGACGGCGACCGCGCTCCGCGACGGCTGGCTGGTGACCGGTGACCTGGGACGGCTGGGGCCCGGCGGCCGGCTCACCGTGCTCGGCCGGGCCGACGACCTGGTCATCAGCGGCGGGGTGAACGTCCACCCGGACGAGGTCGAGGCGGTGCTGGCCACCCACCCGGGCGTGGCCGAGGCCGCCGTGGCCGGCCGGCCCGACCCCGAGTGGGGCCAGCGGGTGACCGCCTTCGTGGTCCCCCGCGACCCGGCCAGCCCGCCGACCCTGGCCGAGCTGCGCGCCTTCACCCGGGAACGGCTGGTCGCGGCCAAATCCCCCCGCGAGCTGGTCCTCGTCCCCGCCCTGCCCCGCAGCCCCTCAGGCAAGCTCCTGCGCCGGCTCCTTCCCGACGGCGAAGCCGACATCGACGCTGGCTCCGGGCGCGACCTTCCGTAGCTGGCCGAGCACGCGCCGCCACAGCAGCCGCTCCAGCTCCTCCAGCCGCTGGTAGACCTCGTCCCTTGTCGCCACCCCCCGTTCGTGCCCCTGCCAGACCGCGGCCATCTCCAGTTCCACGAAGGCCCTGCGGCGCTGCTCCTCGGTGTCCACGACATGCCCCCCAGGTGTCATCGGTGCGAGCCAGATTCTTCCACATGGGTGATACGAGGGGAACGGGAAGATCGAAGAACTCACGGTTTGGTGGGCCCCGTTACCATAGAGTTCACGGGGCCGGCAGACGCCTGCCTCCGGCGACCTTGGCATAGAGAGGTGCCTAGTGGGCTTCGAGGTCGACCGCGTCGCACCGGACACCACCCAGGTGCCCGACACGCGGCCGCCGGCCGCCCCGCAGCGGCCGCTCGGCCGACGGGTGCGCGCGCTCGCCGCCCGCTCCATGCACCCCTTCGCCCACGGCCAGGTCGACGAGACCCCGCTGGAGTCGCTGGTCAACGCCCATCAGCGGATGTACCCCAAGGCCGACGTGCGCCTGCTGCACGCCGCCTACGAGGTGGCCGAGCGGGAGCACCGGGGCCAGCAGCGGACCAGCGGCGAGCCGTTCATCACCCACCCGGTGGCGGTGGCGACCATCCTGGCCGAGCTCGGCATGGACACCACCACCCTGGTCGCGGCCCTGCTCCACGACACCGTGGAGGACACCGGCTACACCCTGGAGCAGACCCGGGAGGACTTCGGCGACGAGATCACCCACCTGGTCGACGGGGTGACCAAGCTGGACAAGATGGAGTTCGGCCACGCCGCCGAGGCCGAGACCATCCGCAAGATGATCGTGGCCATGGCCCTGGACCTGCGAGTGCTGATCATCAAGCTCGCCGACCGGCTCCACAACATGCGCACCCTGCGGTTCCAGCCGGCCCACAAGCAGCAGCGCACGGCCAGGGCGACCCTCGAGGTGCTGGCCCCCCTGGCCAACCGGCTGGGGCTCCAGGTGATCCGGCGCGACCTCGAGGACCTGGCCTTCGCCACCCTGTACCCGGCCGAGCACGACGAGATCGTCCGGGTGGTCGACCAGCGCGACCCGGGCCGCCGCGAGCACGTGGCCATGCTGGTCCGCCAGATCGCGGCCGACCTCCGCTCGGCCAAGACCAAGGCCACCGTGACCCCGCACCCGCGCCACTACTACTCGATCTACCAGACGATGCTGGAGCGGGGCAGCCGCGAGATCCACGACCCCGACCGCATCCTGGTGGTGGTGGCCGGCGGGCCGAGCGACTGCTATATCGCCCTCGGCGCCGTCCACGGGCGCTGGCACCCGGTGCCCGGCCGGTTCAAGGACTTCATCGCCGCCCCCAAGCTCAACGGCTACCAGTCGCTCCACACCGGCGTGATCGGCCCGGGCGACGAGCCGGTCGAGGTCCACATCCGCACCGAGGCCATGCACCGCACCGCCGAGTACGGGGTGGTCGCCCAGGCCAGGGAGGCGGCCCGCAGCCGCCGGGCCAACGGCCAGGGCGACGCCACCGGCAACTCCGACGACCTGGTCTGGCTGCACCGGCTGCTGGACTGGCAGCGGGCCGTGTCCGACCCGGGCGAGTTCCTGGAGTCGCTGCGCTCGGACCTGTCCGACCACGAGGTGCTGGTCTTCACCCCCAAGGGCGACGCCCTCACCCTCCCGGCCGGCGCCACCCCGGTCGACATGGCCTATGCCCTGCGCACCGAGCTGGGCCACCACTGCATCGGGGCCCGCGTCAACGGCCAGCTCGTCCCGCTGGCCAGCGTCCTGGCCGACGGGGACGTGGTCGAGATCCTCACCTCCAGCGCCGAGTACCCGGGCCCCTCCAAGGAGTGGCTCGGCTTCGTCAAGAGCCCCCAGGCGCACGTCAAGATCCGCCAGTGGCTGGCCTCCCAGCACCGCGACGACGCTGTCGACGCCGGCCAGCAGGCCATCGACCAGTGCCTGTCCGACCAGGGCTGGTCGCTCCAGCGGGCCATGGAGGACGGCTCCCTGGCCATGCTCGACTACGCCGACCTGGAGGCGATGTACCGGGCCGTCGGCCAGAACCAGCTCTCGGCCCAGTCGGTCGCCCAGTGGCTGGTCACCGTGCTCGGGACCCAACCTGACACCTAGGCGCGCTACGCTGGCGCCCATGAGCGAGCTCCAGCAGCAGATCCAGAAAGTCGTCGACGAGCTGGTCGCCTCGGGCGCCGAGCGGGGCGTCCAGGTGGCCGTCTACCAGGACGGCGAGCAGGTGGTGGACGTCGTCTCCGGGGTGGCCGACCCGGCCACCGGGCGGCCGGTCGACCCCGGCACCGTGTTCTACAACTACTCCATCGGCAAGGCCGCGACCAGCACCATCGTCCACCGGCTGGCCGAGCGCGGGCTGTTCGGCTACGACACCCCGGTGGCCGAGCTGTGGCCGGAGTTCGCGGCCAACGGCAAGCAGGCCGTCACCCTGCGCCAGGTCCTCAACCACACCGCCGGCGTGCCCGGCATCCCGCTCGACACCACGGTGGAGGACCTCTGCGACTGGGACAAGATGTGCGCGGCCATCGCCGGCGCCGAGCTGTGGTGGGAGCCGGGCACCAAGGTCGGCTACCACGCCTACACCTTCGGCTACATTCTCGGCGAGGTCGTCCGTCGGGTCACCGGCAAGCCGATCTCCCAGGTCCTGCTGGAGGACGTGGCCGAGCCCCTTGGCGTGGCCGGCGAGCTCTGGTTCGGGATGCCCGCCGCCGAGCACCACCGGCTCGCCCCCCTGGAGGACGAGCCGGGCGCGGCCGAGATGGCCGCCCAGATGCTGGCCTCCATGCCGCCCGACCTGCCCATGCTCCGGTCGGCGCCGATCGCGCTGTTCCCCAACGCCTCCTTCGGCAACCGCCCCGACACCCTGGCCGCCGACATCCCGGCCGGGGGCAAGACCTCGGCCCGGGCCATCGCCCGCCTGTATGCCGCCCTCCTCGGCGAGGTCGACGGCGTCCGGCTGCTCTCGCCGGAACGGCTGCGGGAGGTCACCGCCGGGTCCTCCAGCGGCACCGACGAGGTCTTCGGGATGCCGACCAGGTGGGGACTTGGCTACAGCATCGGCCTGCCCGACGGCACCCGGGACACGGCGTTCGGGATCGGCGGGGTTGGTGGCAGCTTCGCCTTCGGCGACACCGCCACCGGGCTCGCCTTCGGGCTGACCAAGAACCGGGTCAGCCCCGACTTCGCCACCGCCACCCGGCTCACCCAGCTCGTCACCGGCGCCACCTGACCCTCAGGCGAAGATGTCCAGGGGCAGGAACGCCGAGACGACGAAGCTGGGCACGTCGACGACCTCGCTGATCTTGAGGTCGACGGCCACGCTGCAGATGGCGTAGGCCTGCTGGCGGGTCCAGCCGCCGTGGTCCTGGAGGTGCTCGATCATGTTGAGCAGGGCGTTGCGGGCGGCCAGGGTGAGGTCCTCGGGCCGGCTCTCGCCCTCGCGGGTGACCGACAGCCCGGTGGTGGCGAAGAACCGGCGGGGGGCGGCGAACTCGGGCGGCAGGTAGTAGTCGTCGCGGGCGAACTGGAGGTCCTGGATGCCGCGGGCGGCGGCCCGGCCCTTGTGGACGGCGAAACGGACGGCCAGGGTCGAGCGCATCTCGATGGCGGTGCCGCACGTCTCGTTGTCGCCCTGGGCGAAGTGGGCGTCGCCGGCCGAGAACAGGCCCCCGTCGGCGTACACCGGGATGTAGAGCCTGGCCCCCTTGCCGAGCTGCTTGATGTCGACGTTGCCGGCGGTCTCCCGGGGCGGGATGGTCCGCAGGGCCTCGACGGCGATGGCCGGGTCGGAGGGGACGGCGTCGGTGGGGTCGGGCGGGAGCACGAACCCGCCCCGGTCCAGGGCGGCCTGCTCCCGAGCGATGGTCCGCTCCATCAGGGCCCGGTCGGGGGCCAGGCCGATGGTGCCCATGAACGGCGAGCCGGGGATGCGCAGCCCGGGCAGACCGTCCGAGGTCGCCCAGCCGTCGTCGATCGACCAGCGGACCATGAAGGGGTCGGGGAACTCGTCGCGCAGGAAGCCGAAGCCCGGGACCTGCACGGTGTAGCCGTAGCGGTCCGGCTCGACCTCCAGGACCTCGACCTCGAGCAGGTCGCCCGGCTCGGCCCCGTTGACGTACACCGGGCCGGTGAGGGGGTGGACGACGTTCAGGTTGGGCCCGGCGACCGTCTCAAGGGTCGCGTCCGGGCCCATCTGGCCGTCGAAGGCGTCCCGGGTCCCCAGCACCACCTCGTCGCCGGGGTCGCAGGTCACCACCGGAGCGATGTCCGGGTGCCAGCGGTTGTGGCCGGTCTCCGGCTCTTCGACCAGCGACTTGGTGTAGTCGACCCGCACCTGGTGCGTGGCCATGGGCCACCTCCCGTCTCGACGGCTCCGGCCCCCGGATCATCTCGCTAAGGCGGGCCGTCCGGAAGATGAGGTAGGGGGGCCGTGAACCTAAGGCAGCCGTCCGATCCGGGGCGGGGGGTCTTAGCCATACCGTAAGGATCAAGAGATCGAACCGACCAGCGAGGTGCACAATGCAGCAGCACCACACCATCCACGACGTCATCGCCCGCGACCACGTCGACATCCTCCGGCGCGAGGGCCGCCAGGCCCGCCTGGCCGCCAAGGCCCGCCGCCACAGCATCCGGCCGAGCCGCCGCAGCCGCTAGGAGGAGCATCCCGTGACCGTGGCGATCCACGACAACCAGGAACGAGCCGGCGCCCCCGCCGGCTCGTTCGCTTCGGGGGCCGTCGGCGCCATACTCGGGGACATGACGGCGACGCTCACCAGCCCGACCTTCGTCGGGCGGACCGAGGAGCTGACCCGGCTGGCCGCGGCCGGTGACCGGGCGGCCGGCGGCACCCCGACGACCGTGCTGGTCGGGGGCGAGGCCGGGGTCGGCAAGACCCGCCTGGTCGGCGAGGTGGTGGCCGCGGCCCGCGGCAACCGGGCCACGGTCCTGGTCGGCGGCTGCGTGGAGCTGGGCGGCGAGGGCGTGCCGTTCGCCCCCCTGATCGAGGCGCTGCGCGGGTTCGTCCGCGACCTCGACGAGCCCGGCCTGGCCAGGCTGCTCCCCGGCCATGCCCGGTCCGAGCTGGCCCGCCTCCTCCCCGAACTCGCCCCGGTGGCCGGCCCAGGGGGTACCGGTCCGGTCCTGCGCCAGGTCCCCCGGTGGGGAGGCATCGCCGATCCGGGAGGCGCGGGGCCGGCGTTGTCCACAACCCCCGGTCCGTGGTCGGAGCGGGGGCGGCTGTTCGAGCTGTTCCTGGGGCTGCTGGAGCGCCTGGGCGAGGAGCGGCCGGCCGTGCTGGTGGTGGAGGACCTGCACTGGGCCGACCGCTCGACCCGCGACCTGCTGGCCTTCCTGGTCCGCAACCTGCGCCACGGCCGCCTGCTCCTCCTGCTCACCTACCGCAGCGACGAGCTCCACCGCCGCCACCCCCTGCGGCCGTTCCTGGCCGAGCTGGACCGCGGGCGGCGGGTCGAGCGGCTCGAGCTGGCCCGGTTCGGCCGGGCCGAGGTCGCGGCCCAGCTGGCCGGGATCCAGGGGGCGCCGGTCCCGGCCGAGCTGGCCGAGCGGATCCACGCCCGCTCCGGCGGCAACGCCTTCTTCGTGGAGGAGCTGGCCGCCGCGGCCACCGACGGCGAGCTGCCCCCGAGCCTGCGCGACACCCTGCTGGCCCGCATCGAGCTCCTGGCCGAGCCGGCCCAGCGGGTGCTGGGGGTGGCCGCGGCCTCCGGGACCCGGGTCGACCACGACCTGCTGGCCGAGGTGGCCGGCCTGCCCGAGCCGAAACTCCTTTCCGCCCTGCGCGAGACCGTCTCCGCCCAGGTCCTGCTGGTCGACGCCGACGACGGCACCTACGGGTTCCGCCACGCCCTGGTCAAGGAGGCCGTCTACGGCGAGCTGCTGCCCGGGGAGCGGACCCGGCTGCACGCCCGCTTCGCCGCCGCCCTGGCCGGCCGGGACATCGCCGGCGACCCCGGCCCGGCGGCCGAGCTCGCCTGGCACTGGTATGCCGCCCACGACCTGGACCGGGCCCTGCCGGCGGCGGTCGCGGCCGGGCTGGCGGCCGAGCGGGCGTACGCCTTCGCCGAGGCCCAGCGCCAGTTCGAGCGGGCCCTGGAGCTGTGGGACCGCACCGGCGGCGAGGAGCGCACCGAGCGGCGGGACGGGATGGACAAGGCCGAGCTGCTGGCCCGGGCGGGCGAGGCGGCCGCCAACAGCGGCGCCGCCGAGCGGGCGGTGGCCCTGGTCCGCTCGGCCCTGGCCGAGCTCGACCCGGCGGCCGAGCCGCTGCGGGCCGCCCAGCTCACCGAGCGGCTGGCCTTCCACCTGCGGATCGCCGGCCGGCCGGGGGCGTTCGAGGCCTACCAGGAGGCGGTCCGGCTGGTCCCGCAGACGCCGTCGGCGGCCCGGGCCCAGGCCCTGGCCGGCCTGGGGCAGGCGCTGATGCTGCGGGCCCGCTTCGCCGAGGCGGCCTCGGTCTGCGAGGAGGCCATCGCCGTGGCCAGGCAGGTCGGCGCCCGGGTGGTGGAGGGCCACGCCCTCAACAGCCTGGGCACGGCGATCGTCCGCCTGGACCAGATCGACCGCGGCCTGGCCTGCCTGGAGGACGCGCGCCGCCTGGCCGCCGAGCTCGGCGCGGCCAAGGACGAGGCCCGGGCGTGCGTGAACCTGTCCGACATCCTGGAGGACCTCGGCCGCCTCGAGGAGTCGCTGACCGTGGCCACCGAGGGCATGGAGGTGGCGAGCGCCGCCGGACTACGCCGGACATTCGGGGCCTTCCTGGCCGGCAACGCCGCCTCCGCGCTGTGCAACCTGGGCCGCTGGGAGGAGTCGGCCCGGCTCACCGACGCCTACCTGGAGCTGGGCGACGACGAGGACCTGAACACGGTCACCCTGCGCCAGTCCCGGGCGGTGCTGGACGCCGGCCGGGGCGACTTCGCGGGCGCCCTGGCCCACGTCCGGGCCGCCCGCCGCCTCAGCGGCGACATGTTCATCGCCGTCCAGTACGCGCCGGTGCTGTCCGCCGTCGAGGCCGAGGTGGCCGCCTGGCAGGGCCGGCTGGAGGAGGCGGCCGCGGCCGTGGCCGGCGGCCTGGCCGCCCTCCAGGGGCCGCTGGCCGATCTCCGAGCCTGCATGCTGCTGGCCCTGGGGCTGTGGGTCGAGGCCGACCGGGTCGCCCTGGCCGTCGCCCGTCACGACCCCGCGACCGTGGCCGACGCCCGGCTGGTCGCGGCCGAGCTGCTGCGCTGGGCCGGCGGCGCCCTGGGCGGCTCGGAGGTGGCCTGGAAGCGGGCCCTGCTCGCCACCTGCGAGGCCGAGTGGGCCCGAGCCCAGGGCCTGGACAACCCCGAGGGCTGGCTGGCCGCGGTGACCGCCTGGGAGGCCTCCGGCCACCCCTACCCGCTGGCCGTGGCCCGCTGGCGGGCCGCCGGGGCCCTGCTGGCCCGCCGGAGCGACCGCGCCCAGGCCGCCGACCTGCTTCGCCGGGCCCACGAGGTGGCCGTGGCCCTGGGGGCCGGGCCCCTGCGCGGCGAGGTGGAACGGCTGGCCCGGCTCGGCCGGGTCGACCTGCGCCCGGACGCCGCCACCGACGCCGGGCCGGACGGGACGACCTCGGACGGGGACGGGCCGGCCCCGGCGGCCGAGCCGTCGCCCGGGGCCGAGCTCGGCCTGACCGCCCGCGAGCTCGAGGTGCTGGCACTGGTGGCCGAGGGCCGCAGCAACCGCCAGGTCGGCGACGCCCTGTTCATCAGCGCCAAGACGGCCAGCGTGCACGTCTCCAACATCCTGGCCAAGCTCGGGGTGGCCAGCCGGGTCGAGGCGGCGGCGGTCGCCCACCGCCTCGACCTGCTCGACCAGCGCCCGAGGCCCTGAGGCCTAGAAGGCCGCGCCGTCCACCCGGGTCGGCGCCGGCAGGTAGCCGTAGCCACCTCCGCCGCTGCCGCCCCCGTCGTCCTTGCGGCAGCCGGTGAGGGCCAGGCCGAGCACGAGCAGCAGGACGGCGACGGCCAGCCACATCTTCGGACATGTACGCATTTGGCATCGCCTCCGACGGGGGAACCCTCCCGGCTGGCGGCCGATTCCCATCCTCGGGCCGGGTGTGCCGAACGTCACCGGCCCCGGGTGCCTGCCGTCACCGACCCAGCCGGCCCATGGGGCCACACTGCCGGCATGAACCAGATCGTCGCCTGTCCCGAGCCCGGCTGCGAGGTCGCCGCCGAGGTCGTCTCCCGCTGGGTGTGGCCGTCCACCGACGGCCCCGTCGAGCACGTCAAGCTGTTCTGCCTGCACGGCCACGCCAGGACGATGCTGACCGCCTGGCTGGTCACCCCGGCCCGCTCGGCCCGGGTGGCCTCCCCGTCGTCCCGCTGGAACTAGGCAGCGGCACCGCCGGCGGTGCCGGGACGGGGTAGCCTGCCGCCCATGGACGGGCAGGCGGGCGCCCTGGAGCGGTGGCGCGAGCAGCTGGACGGCTGGGCGATCCCCAGCGAGATCCTGGCCGCCGCCCCCGAGTCGCCCTGGGGGTACCCGGTCGGGCTGTTCCGGTCCCGGGCCAGGCGGGCCGGGTCGCGGCCGGCCACCCCCTCGAACCTGGAGGCGGCCCGATTCATGCCGGAGGGGGGCAGCGTCCTGGACGTCGGCGCCGGCGCGGGCGCGGCCAGCCTGCCCCTGGCCGGGCTGGCCAGCCGGCTGGTGGCGGTGGACGAGTCGCCGGCCATGGTGGCGTCGTTCCTGGACGCCGCCGACGCCGCCGGGGTGCCGGCCGAGGCGGTCGAGGGCCGCTGGCCCGAGGTGGCCGGCCGGGTCGGCCCGGCCGACGTGGTCGTCTGCCACCACGTCCTCTACAACGTGGCCGACCTGGCCCCGTTCGCCCTGGCCCTGACCGGCCACGCTCGCCGCCGGGTGGTGGCCGAGCTGACCGACCGGCATCCGCTGGCCGGCCTGCGCCCGCTGTGGCGCCGGTTCCACGACCTGGACCGCCCGACCGGCCCGGGCGCCGACGACGCCGTGGCCGCCCTCGGCGCCGCCGGCCTGGAGGTGGACCGCCAGGACTGGGAGCAGCCGGACCGGTTCGGCTTCGACGACTTCGACGAGCTGGTGGCGTTCACCCGCCGGCGCCTGTGCCTCCCGGCGGCACGCGACCCCGAGGTCGCCGAGGCCCTGCTGGACGAGGGCACCCGGCAGGTCGACGGCGTCTGGGTGAGCGGCCAGCCACGCCGGGTGACCACCCTGTCGTGGCCGGGAACGGCCACCTGACACGAGAGAGGAGCATGCCGTGGACCGAACGGCCTGGCTGCGGGAGCGGCGTCAGACAGCCGAGGAGCGGCACGACGCCATCCACGCCTTCACCTACGACGAGCAGTACGGGGAGATCGGCCCCACCCACCGCCGCTTCGTCGCCGACCTGCTGGAGCGCTGCCCGCCCGGCGGGACCGTCCTGGACGCGGCCTGCGGCACCGGCAAGTACTTCGCCATGGTGCAGGATGCCGGCCGCCGGGTCGTCGGCACCGACCAGTCGACCGGGATGCTGGGCAGGGCCCGGGCCCGGTTCCCGGCCGTCCCCCTGGAGCGTGTCGGCCTCCAGGAGCTCGACTTCGCGGCCGAGTTCGACGCCGTCATGTGCGTCGACGCGATGGAGAACGTCCCGCCCGAGGACTGGCCGCGGGTGGCCGCCAACCTGGCCCGGGCCGTCCGCCCCGGCGGGCACGTGTACCTGACCGTCGAGCAGGTCGACGACGAGGAGCTGGACCGGGAGCTGGCCGACGCCACCGCCCGGGGGCTGCCGGTGGTCCGCGGTGAGGAGTCGCGCGACGGCTACCACTTCTACCCGGCGCGCGAGCGGGTCGACGGCTGGCTGGCCGCCGCCGGCCTGGCGGTGGTGGCCGAGGGGTTCAGCCCCGGGGACGGCTACGGCTACCTGCACCTGCTGACCAGGGCCGGCTAGGCGAGACGCTCGACCACGGTGCCGTCGCCGGCGACCCGGAAGGCGGCCGGGACGACGGCCACGTGGTAGCGGCGGGCCAGGTCGGGCCGCCGGGACACGTCCACGGTGTGGAGCGGCTGGGGACCGCCGGCCAGGCGCTCGGACAGCTCGTGGCAGTCGCTGCACAGCGGGTGGGTGAACTGGACCACGGCCGGGCGGCCGGGGGCGGCCCCGACGTCGGCCAGGTCGAGGGCGCCGACGGCGCCCGGGCGCACCCCGCGCAGCCGTGCCCCAAGCTTGTAGAGCTCGCAGCCGACGCACAGGCCGGTGGCCGCGGCCAGCAGGGCGAGCCCGGCGACCAGCGCCCCCAGCGCCGTCCCGGCGACGCCCAGGCCGGCCAGGTGGGCGAGCACGGCCAGGCTCAGGACGGTCGCCCCGATCTTGTTGGCGAACCGGGGCGGCCGGGCGTCCTCGACCCGGCCCTCGCCCACCCGGGGCTGGACGAGCTCGAAGTAGGCCACACAGGGCAGGCACCAGCGCCGCCCCAGGACCAGCCCGGCGATCAGCTGCAGGGCCAGCAGGCCGTACAGCCACCACCACCCGGTCACCAGGGCGAGCACCGCCCCGGCGCCGATGGTCGCCTGGAGGAACCGGGGGGCGCGGGCGTCGACCACGTCGGTGTCGGCGTAGGGATCGGCGGTCGGCCGGAAACTGAGGGTGGAAGGCATCACGGGACCATCCTGGGTGCGCGACGAGCAGAGGGGGGTGCGGCCCGGCCGGTCAGGCGGTCGCGGCCAGCGGGGCGCGCGAGGACCGGCGGGCCCGCCGACAGGCGCAGGAGCAGACGCGCCCGTGGTCGAGGGCGCGGTTCCTGGTCAGCCGATAGCCTTCCACAGCTGGCACGGTGCCTGACTATGGGGTGCTTGTCAACGCGGCCCGGCCGGGGCGACCAGGCGGTCGCGGAGCCGGTCCAGCTCGTCGGTGCCCATGCCGGTCGCCAGCAGGTAGGGCTCGACCCCGCCGAAGCGCTCGGCCAGCCCCTCGAGCACCCCCGACATGACCTCGGCGGTGGGGGCGTACCGGGCCAGCATGGCCTCGCGCTCGGCCCGCTCCTCCGGCTCCAGGCCCTCCAGCCACTCCCGCTCCCGGGACCGCAGCAGCTCGGCCGTCATGGCGTAGTCGGCGGCGATCGTCTCGGCGGGCACGCCGGCCAGCCCCAGCAGCAGGGCCGCGATCAGCCCGGTGCGGTCCTTGCCGGCCGCGCAGTGGATCAGCACCGCCCCCTCGGGGGCACGGGCGACCGCCGTCATGGCCTCGGCGACCCCCACGCGGTAGCGGTCCAGCATCTGGAGGTAGTCCTCGGCCAGGGTGCTGACGGCGTCGGGCGGGGCGGCCGCCGGGTCGATGAACGAGACGTTGGTGTAGGCGATGCCGTGGTCGCCGGGCTCGGCGAACGGGTTGGGGTCGTCGGCCAGCTCGGCCGGGAGCCGCAGGTCGACGATGGCCCGGACCCCGTAGTCGGCCACCGCGGCCCGCCCGGCCTCGCTCAGCGCGGCCAGGCTGGCCGAGCGCACCACCGCCCCCCAGCGGGTCTCCCGCCCGTCTCTGGTCGCGTACCCACCCAGGTCGCGCGCGTTCAGGCACCCCTCCCACTCCAGCAGCCGGGTCCACTCGCGTTGCTCGGTCGTCACAGTTCCTCCCGTTCGCAGCCTCGTCCCGGCCAGCCTACCGGCGCGCCGCGACGCCCATTGACGGGCGGACGGAAGCGGGACAAGGTTGGAGGGCCCGGACGCCGAGGTCCTGGAGGTGGAGATGGCCGAGCACCGAACCGCCGCCGTGATGGAGGCCCTGGCCTCTGTCTACGACCCCTGCTGCCAGGAGAAAGGGCTGTCGGTGGTCGACATGGGCCTGGTCCGCAAGGTCGACCTCGACGGCGACCAGGCCCGGGTCGAGCTGCTGCTGACCACCGGCTGGTGCCCGTTCGCGGCCAACCTGGTCGGCCAGATCACCGAGCGGGTGGCCGCCCTGCCACAGATGGCCGGGGCGAGCGTCGAGATCGTCTGGGACGAGCCGTGGACCAGCGACCGGCTGTCCGACAAGGCCCGGCGCACGCTGCGCTTCCTGCCCCACCCCAAGGAGGTCGGCCCATGATCGGCGACGACGCGATCGTGTTCGACGGCGTGGCCCACGTCTTCAACTTCGAGAAGAAGAACGCCTTCGGGCCGGCGGGGGAGATGTTCATCAACCACCTGTACGCCTTCCACGCCACCCTCACCCCCGAGGGCGAGCCGGTCATGCCGGCCGAGGAGTTCCTGCGCCAGTGGACCGTCGACGACATCGACGAGATGGTCTACCGCAACAGCTCCACCGACATGCTGTGCGCCATGCCGCTGCCGCTGACCGACCTGTTCCGCGACGGCCTCTCGCCCTGGGAGGAGTGTGCCGAGCTGGCCAGGCGCAACCCCGACCGGACGATGTTCTGGGGCTCGGTCAACCCGCTGGAGGGCCGCCGCGCCCTCGACCTGATGGAGCGGCAGGTGGGCGAGTTCGGGGCCAAGGCGTTCAAGTTCTACAACGTCCGCTACGACTACGGCCGGCCGTTCCCCTGGCGGATGGACGACCCCCAGGTCGCCTTCCCGGTGTTCGAGAAGGCCCAGGAGCTGGGCGTCAACCTGATCGGGGTCCACAAGGGCGTGCCCCTCGGCCCGCAGCCGATCGAGGCCACCCAGACCTGGGACATGGACGGGGCGGCGGCCAACTTCCCCGACCTCAACTTCGTCATCTTCCACGTCGGGCTGCCGTTCATCGACGAGGTCTGCTGGCAGCTCATCCGCCACCCGAACCTGTACGCGTCGATCGCCGCGACGATCAACTTCGTGGTGCGCGCGCCGCGCATGTTCGCCGAGATCATGGGCAAACTGCTGTTCTGGTGCGGCGAGGACAAGATCGTTTACGGCTCGGAGGCGCCGCTGTTCCATCCGCAGTGGGCGCTCGAGGCGTTCATGGACTTCGCGATCCCCCAGGATCTGTGCGACGGCTACGGATATCCGCAGCTCACGGAGCAGGCCAAGCGGAAGATCCTCGGCGAGAACCTGCTGAAGCTTCACGGCATGGACGTCGAACAGACCAAGTCGAAGCTGAGCCGAAGCGGGTAGCCGCCGATCGGCGAGGAACGACCATCCGCGACTCCGCCGCAAACGCCGACAACACGCGTCTGGAGTGCGTCGTGCGTGGACCCTGTGATCTGCACATTCCGGCGGCTGCCCGTGGAC
>JASLIH010000614.1 GCA_030152105.1 Actinomycetes bacterium | reverse complement strand
GCCCTGCAACTGGCTGCAGATCATGGAGAACGCCGTCGACCCCCACCACGTCGAGTGGCTGCACGGCCGCTACTTCGAGTTCCTCGGCAACCGGATGGGGTTCGAGGCCCCCAAGTCGTTCCAGCGCCGCCACGTCAAGGTGGCCTTCGACGAGTTCGACCACGGCATCATCAAGCGCCGCCTGCTGGAAGGCCACAGCGAGGACGACGACGACTGGGCCATCGGGCACCCGATGGTGTTCCCCTACTGCATGCGGGTCGGGGGCGCCGGCATCGAGCAGATGCAGATCCGGGTCCCGGTGGACGACACCACCACCTGGTTCGTGCTCTACACGGTGCACGCCCCCGACGGCGCCCCCGCGCCGGACCAGGGCGTCATCCCCGACTACGAGCTGCCCTGGCGCGACGAGCAGGGCAACCACATCGTCGACTACGTCGAGGGTCAGGACATCATGGCCTGGGTCACCCAGGGCCCGATCACCGACCGGACGGTCGAGCACCTTGGCAAGTCGGACGTCGGCATCGCCATGCTCCGCAAGCAGTTCAAGCAGCAGCTGGCCGCGGTGGCCGCCGGCCGCGACCCGATCGCCGTGGTCCGCGACCCGGCCGCGAACGACCGCATCGACCTGCCCTGTGAGAAGAACAAGTTCGGCGCCGGGGCCGACTTCGCCCTCCAGTGGATGAACCTCGGCTTCACCCGCTACTCCCCCCAGCTCCAGGACCTGCTGCGACTCCACACCGAGGCGGCCGAGGTGCGGGCCAGTGCCTGAGGCCGGGGTGCTGCCCGACGACCCCCATCCGCTGCCGCCGCCCACGGCCACCTTCGCCCGCGACGCCGAGCGGCACCTGCTCGACGCCCCCCGGCACTGCCCCCAGTGCGGCGCCCCCATCGCCGGCCCCGGCGGCCTGGTGGTCGAGTACTGGGCGGCCGAGGACCGGGTCTTCTACTGCTGGTGCCGTTCCTGCGACTGGACCGGCACCGTGATCCAGGTCGACCGCCACATCGGCCACGAGGCCTCCGACTAGCCCGCTACCCTCGGGCCGGGCCGTAACGATCCCGGGACGGTCCGCCCCTACGGTGGCCGCGGTGTCAGCGGCTCCCAGGGAGGTGGAGGCGGAATCGTGCGTGGTCGGTCGACGCGGGTTGCCTGGTCGATGCTGGCGGTGTTCGCCGTCGGCTACCTGGCGGTCCCGCTGTCGTTCGCCAACGGCAACGTCCAGCGGGAGCCGGGGTTCTACCTGGCCCTGACGGTGGCGTTCACGGCGTTCATGGTGGTGGGCACGGTGATCGTCGCCCACCGGCCCGGCAATGCTCTGGGCTGGATCTTCTCGGCCATCGGGCTGTTGTCCTCTTCACGCCGCTGCTGTTCCCCACCGGCCGCCTGCCGTCGCCCCATTGGCGCCCGGTCGCGGTGACCGGGGCGCTGGCGGTCACGGCGGTCGCCGTCCTGGGGGCGGTGCAGCCGACCCTGAAGCTCCAGAACGAGGAGGTCGACCTCCCCAACCCGGTCGGTCTGGCCGGCGCCCCCGACCCGGAGGACGGCGCCCTCGGGGCCGTGCTGCTCGGTGTGCTGGCCGCCTGCATGGTCGCCTCGGTCGTCTCGGTGGTGCTGCGCTTCCGCCGCTCCTCTGGGGTGGAGCGCCAGCAGCTCAAGTGGTTCACCTATTCCGCGGCGCTGATGCTGGTGGCCAACGTGGTCACCTTCACCCTCCTCCCCGAGGGGGTGGCCAGCGACGTGCTGTTCGGGCTGTCCATCGCCTTGGTCCCGATCGCCGCCGGCGTCGCTGGGCCGTGGCCGGGGCCACCCTGGCCGTGGCCGCCCTCTTCCGGCCGGGAGCGCCCGCTCCCGGGGCCGTCACCGGACAGGAGCTGCACCTGTCGTACCCTGAGGCGGTGAACTACGAGGGCGTCGCGGCCGCCTACCGGGACCTGGAGCAGGTCACCGGCCGCCTGGCCCTGATCGACCGGCTGGCCGAGCTGCTGCGCCAGACCCCCGTGCAGCTGCTGCCCCGGGTCGTCTACCTGTGCCAGGGCGAGATCGCGCCCGCGTTCACCGGCATCGAGATCGGCCTGGCCGACAAGATGGTCACCCGGGCCCTGGCCGAGGGGACCGGGGTGCCCGTGGACGAGGTCCGGGCCACCCTGCGCGAGACCGGCGACCTCGGCCTCACCGTCGAGCAGCTGCTGGCCTCCCACGGGGCCGCCGACCGGCCGTCGACCCTGGAGGTCGGGGTCGTGTTCGAGACCCTGCACCAGATCGCGGCCGCCGCCGGGCCCGGCTCCCAGGGCCGCAAGCTGGAGCTGCTGGGCGGCCTGCTGGAGCGGGCGACCCCGCTGGAGGGCCGCTACCTGGCCCGCACCGTCACCGGGTCGCTGCGGCTGGGGGTCGGCTCCCCCACCATCCTGGACGCGCTGGCCCTGGTCCACACCGGCACCCGTGCCAACCGGCCGGTGCTCGAGCGGGCCTACAACATCTGCTCCGACCTGGGCCTGGTCGCGGCCACCCTGGTCCACGGCGGCCTGGCCGAGGTGGAGGCGATGAAGGTCCGGCCCGGCAACCCGGTCCGGCCCATGCTGGCCCAGCGGATGAGCGAGGCCACCGAGCTGCTGGCCAGGCTGGGCGGGTCCTGTGGGGCCGAGTACAAGTACGACGGGGTCCGGCTCCAGGCCCACCGGACCGCCGACGGGCGGATCGAGCTGTTCACCCGCCGCCTGGAACGGGTCGCGGGCCAGTTCCCGGACGTGGTCGAGCTGCTGGACGGGGGGGTCGGGCCCCGGGAGGTGATCCTGGAGGGCGAGGTGGTCGCGGCCGACCCGGTGTCGGGCGAGCTGCGCCCGTTCCAGGAGGTCATGCACCGCCGCCGCAAGCACGGCATCAGCGAGGCGATCGACGAGTGGCCGGTCAGCCTGTACTGCTTCGACCTGCTGTACGCCGACGGCGAGGACCTGACCCGGCTCCCCTACCCGCAGCGCCGGGCCCGGCTGGAGGGGGCCGTGACCCCGGCCCCGCGCCTGCATCTGGCCACCGCCGCCCAGCTCCACGACCCCGACGCCCTCGAGCGGTTCTTCGAGCAGGCCATCACCGACGGCTGCGAGGGGCTGCTCTGCAAGTCGCTCAGCCCCGACGCCGGCTACCAGGCCGGGGCCAGGGGCTGGCTGTGGATCAAGCTCAAGCGCGACTACCGCACCGAGCTGTCCGACACCCTCGACCTGGTCGTGGTCGGCGCCCTGGCCGGCCGGGGCCGGCGCCGCGGCGTCTACGGGGCGCTGCTGCTGGCCGCCTACGACGCCGAGGCCGACCTGTTCCGCACCGTCTGCAAGTGCGGCACCGGCTTCAGCGACGCCGAGCTGGCCACCCTGCCCGAGCGGCTGGCCCCCCTGGTCCGCCCCGGGCCGCCGGCCAGGGTTGACGCCCGCATGGTGCCCGACGTCTGGTTCGAGCCCGCCGTGGTGGTCGAGGTCCTCGGGGCCGAGCTGACCCTGTCGCCCACCCACACCGCCGCCTGGGGTGTGCTCAAGGAGGACGCCGGCCTGGCCCTGCGGTTCCCCGCTTCACCGGCCGCTGGCGCGACGACAAGTCCGCCGAGGACGCCACCACCGTCCAGGAGGTCCGCGACCTGTACCACGCCGCCCGCCCCACCCCGGCCGGGTCCTGACGGCCCCCGGAGGAACCTAGAGGCACGTCCGGGGGAGCTCGAACCAGCGCAGGGCCTCGAAGTCGGCCGACAGCCCGGGGAGGGGGCCGCCGCCGTCGCCGTCGCCGTCGCCGTCGGCGGTGGGTCCGGCGGCCAGCAGGCGGCGGGCCTGGTCCAGGTAGCCGGCCAGGGCGGCGTCGGAGGCGGTGGCGTGGGGGGCGGAGGCCTGGAGCCGGCCCTGCTCGTCGTAGCGGAGGG
>JASLIH010000527.1 GCA_030152105.1 Actinomycetes bacterium | reverse complement strand
TTCCAGCGGATCAACACGGCCCCGTTGGTCGCCCAGTACGGCTTCTGGTACTACGGCGTCGTCAAGGGCATGGACGGCAAGGCCAAGTCCGCCGACGAGCCGGTCTCCGGCATCGAGACCCCTGACGACTCCACCATCATCTTCAACCTGGAGAAGCCGACCGGTGACTTCCTGTACCGCATCAGCATGCCGGCCGCCGCGCCGATCCCCGAGGAAGTGGCCAAGTGCTTCAAGAAGGCCGGTGACTACGGCCGCTACGTGATGTCCAACGCGTCCTACATGATCCAGGGCGCCGACAAGCTCGACATCTCCTCCTGCTCGGCTATGAAGCCGATCTCCGGCTTCGACCCGAGCAAGTCGCTCACCCTGGTCCGCAACCCCAACTATGACCAGGCGACTGACAACACCCGGTCCAACTACGTCGACGGCATCACCGTCACGATCGACACCAACGTCGACGACATCTTCAGCCGCGTGCAGGCGGGCGACCTCGACTCCTCGATCGCCGACCAACCGCCCAAGCCGGTGCTGCAGCAGTACCTGACCGACTCGGCCAAGAAGCCGTTCCTGCACAGCAACGACGGCGACCGGACCTGGTACATCACCATGAACTGGATCACGCCGCCGTTCGACGACCTCCACGTCCGCAAGGCGGCCAACTGGGTCATGGACAAGGCCGGCATCCAGCAGGCCTGGGGCGGCAGCACCTTCGGCGACATCGCCACCCACAACATCCCGCCGATCGTGCTCGGCGGGCTGCTGCCGGCGAGCGAGTACAACCCCTACCCCTCCGATGGCAACCACGGCGACGAGGCCAAGGCCAAGGAGGAGATGAAGCAGTCCAAGTACGACACCAACAAGGACGGGGTCTGCGACGCTCCCGAGTGCTCCAACCTGGTCATGATCAACCGCAACACACCGGTCTTCGCCGACTCCGAGGCGGTCGTCGTCTCCAGCCTGGACAAGATCGGCATCAAGGTGAAGCCGCGCGAGCTGGCCTCCAGCGCCGCCTACACCACCATCCAGACCGTCAAGAACAAGATCCCGATCGCGCTGAACGCCGGCTGGGGCAAAGACTTCGCCGACGCGATCAGCTTCGTGCTTCCGCTGTTCGACGGGCGCTCGATCATCCCCACCGGCAACACCAACTACCCACTGCAGGGGATGACCCCCGACCAGGCCAAGAACCTGGGGGTCTCGATCCCGGCCGGGGTCACCATCCCGAGCGTGGACGCCGATGTCGACGCCTGCCAGAACATCCCCGCGACCGAGGCGGACAAGCGCAACCAGTGCTTCGCCGACATCGACAAGAAGCTGATGGAGACAGCCGCCCCATGGGTGCCCTACCTGTGGGCCAAGAACATCACGGTGACGGGGAACACCGTGACCAAGTGGGAGTTCGACCAGTTCTCGGGCTACCTGTCGTACACGCAGATGGCCGTGAACAACAACGCGACGGTTCCTTCCTGATCAACGGGTGAGGCGGCGGGGGCCGCCAGCTGGCGGCCCCCGCACCTCCCGAGGCGAACGGCTGGTGCACCATGTGGCGGTACATTGTCCGGCGGTTGCTGTGGGTCGTGGTCGTGCTGCTGGTCGTGACCAGCATCACCTACATCGTCTTCTTCGTGATGCCAACCACCGATCCGGCGGTCACCTTCGCCGGCAAGAACCCGACCACCGAGCAGATCGCCGAGGTCCGCCACCAGTTCGGCCTGGACAAGCCGGTCCCGGTGCAGTACGCGCTGTTCATCAAGCATGTCTTCCTGGGTGACCAGTACGGCTGGCCGGGGCTCGGGTTCTCCTACTCGACCCGCTCGCCGGTCAAGGACCAGTTCTTCGGTCGGGTCCTGGTCACCGTCCAGCTCGCCTTCGGCGCGGCCCTGATCTGGCTGGCCATCGGCATCCCCATCGGCATCCTCTCGGCCATCAGGAGCCGGACCTTCACCGACCGGGCGTCGATGGGGATCGCCCTGTTCTTCGTCGCCGCCCCGGTGTTCTGGCTGGGGCTGATGGGCTTATGGCTGTTCTGGTTCAAGTTACGATGGTCGCCGGGGACCGGGTATGTCGCCTGGGGCGACAGCTTCACCGACTGGCTGTCCCACATGATCCTGCCCTGGGTGGTGCTGGCCATGCTGTACGCCGCCTTCTACGCCCGCATGGTCCGCGGCAACATGATCGAGACCATGCAGCAGGACTACATCCGCACAGCCAGGGTCAAGGGGCTGTCGGAGTCCAAGGTGATCTTCAAGCACGGCCTCCGGGCCAGCCTCACCCCGGTCGTCACCCTGATCGGCCTCGACCTGGGAGCGCTGCTGGGCGGGGCGGTGATCACCGAGACCGTGTTCAACCTCCAGGGCGTCGGTCAGTGGGCGGTGAACTCGGTCTTCCAGGGCGACCTGCCGGTGGTGCTGGCCGTGACGGTGGTGGTCGCGATCGCGGTCACGATGATGAACCTCGTCGTGGACATCGTGTACGCCTACCTGGACCCCCGGGTCCGCTACAACTAGCCCAGCGAGCCGGCCGGGGGCAGGGGGTGCTCAGGCAGCTGCTGGGCGAGCTCGACCTCCTGCTCGATGCCAGCCTTGGCGCGGGCCAGGTTCTCCCCCGGCTCCAGGGGGAAGTGGCAGGCGGCTAGGTCGCCGCTGGCCTTGGGCTCGAGCGGCGGCACCTCGTGGACGCAGCGCTCCTGGGCCTTGGGGCAGCGCGGGTGGAACCGGCAGCCCGACGGCGGGTCGATCGGCGACGGCACGTCCCCGAGCAGGATCACCCGCTCCCGGTCCTTGGCGGCGTCCGGGTCGGGCACAGGGATCGCCGACAGCAGCGCCCCGGTGTAGGGGTGCTTGGGCTCGGCGTAGAGCCGGCCGGCGTCGGACAGCTCCACCACCTTGCCCAGGTACATGACCCCGACCCGGTTCGAGACGTGGCGCACCACCGACAGGTCGTGGGCGATGAAGACGTAGGTCAGCTTGAACTCGGTCTGGAGGTCCTCGAGCAGGTTGATGACCTGGGCCTGGATGGAGACGTCGAGGGCCGAGACCGGCTCGTCGCAGATGATCAGCTTGGGCCGCAGGGCTAGGGCGCGGGCCACCCCGATGCGCTGGCGCTGGCCGCCGGAGAATTCCGCCGGGAACCGGTTGTAGTGCTCGGGGTTGAGGCCGACGGTCTCCATCAGCTCCTGGACCCGCTTCTTGAGCTCCTGGCCGTCGGCAAGGCCGTGGATCTCGAACGGGTCGCCGATGATCGCCCCGACCCGCTTACGCGGGTTCAGCGACGAGTACGGGTCCTGGAAGATCATCTGGATCTCGCGCCGGAGCTGGCGGAGCTGGCTGCCTTTCATGTTGGTGATGTCCTGGCCGTCGAACTCGATCGTGCCCTCGGTGACCGGCAGCAACCGGCAGATCAGGCGGGCCAGGGTGGACTTGCCGCAGCCGGTCTCGCCCACGATCCCGAGGGTCTCGCCCGGGAACACCTCGAGGTCGACGCCGTCGACGGCGTGCACCCGGCCGACCTCGCGCTGGAAGATGATGCCCTGGGTGATCGGGAAGTACTTCTTCACCCCGGTGACCTTGACCAGTGGCTCGCTCATCGGGTGGGGGCCACCTCCTGCTCCCAGATGCGCTCCTTGTCCTCGAGGGACAGGTGGCAGGCCGACAAGTGCGACGGCTTGGCCGGGTCGGCCGGCTCCAGCTCCGGCTCCACCCTGGTGCACACCTCCATGACGTACGGGCAGCGGGGGTTGAACGAGCAGCCCTTGGGCAGGTTGATCAGGCTCGGCGGCTGGCCCTTGATCGGACGCAGCTGGTCACCGGTGTGCTCGGCCGCCACCGGCGGCAGCGACTGGAGCAGCCCCCAGGTGTAGGGCATGTGGGGGTTGTAGTAGGCGGTCCGCCGGTCGGCCATCTCGACCGGCTTGCCGCCGTACATGACCAGGACGTCGTCGGCCATGTCGGCGACCACCCCGAGGTCGTGGGTGATGCAGATGATGGCCGTGCCGAACTCCTCCTGGAGCCGCTCGACCAGGTCGAGGACCTGGGCCTGGACGGTGACGTCGAGGGCCGTCGTCGGCTCGTCGGCGATCAGCACCGCCGGGTCGAGGGCCAGGGCCATGGCGATCATGGCCCGCTGGCGCATCCCCCCGGAGAACTGGTGCGGGTAGTCGTCGACCCGCCGCTCGGGCCTGGGGATGCCGACCAGCCGGAGCAGCTCGATCGTCCGGTCACGGGCGTCCTTCTTGGAGACCTTCTCGTGGGCCAGGATCATCTCGGCGATCTGGGACCCGACCTTGTAGTACGGGTGCAGGCTGGACAGCGGGTCCTGGAAGATCATGGCGATCTTCTTGCCGCGGATCTCGCGCAGCTCGTTGGTGTGCAGCTTGAGCAGGTCCCGGCCCTCGAACAGGACCTCCCCGCTGATCCGGCCGCCCCTGGCCAGGCCCATGATGGCCAGGTTGGTCACGCTCTTGCCGGAGCCCGACTCGCCCACGATCCCGAGGGTCTGGCCCGGGTCGAGCGAGAAGTTGACCCCGTCCACCGCCTTGACGACACCGTCGTCGGTGTCGAAATGAACCCGCAGGTCCCGGACCTCGAGCAGTGCCATGCCCACCTCCCACCACGCCCC
>JASLIH010000523.1 GCA_030152105.1 Actinomycetes bacterium | reverse complement strand
TGCTGCTGGCCGGCGGCGTGGCCGGGACCGTCTTGTTCCGGCCGAAGGAGGACCAGGCGTGAGCCTGCTGGAGCTGTGCGCGGTGGTGTTCACCTACAACGCCCTCACCTTCGGCAACGGCCCAGCCATGATCCCCCTCCTCCAAGCCAACCTGGTCGACCGGCGCGGGGTGCTCAGCACCGACCAACTGCTGTACGCCTTCACCATCGCCCGGGTCACCCCCGGGCAGGCGAACACCTATGTGGCCGCCATCGGCTACATGCTCCACGGCCTTCCTGGGGCGCTGGCCACCACCGCCGCCATCCAGCTACCCGGCTACCTGATGCTGCCGCTGCTCTGGGGCTACCAGCGGCTGGGCGCGGTCCGGCTGGTGCCGGCCTTCACCCGCGGCCTGACCGTGGCCTCGGTCGGGCTGATCTTCGCCGCCACCGTGAGCATCGGCCGGAGCACCCTGACCGGCGTGGTCAGCGTGGCCGTATTCGCCGCCGCCCTGACCATGGCCCAGCTGCTGAAGTGGAACCCGCTGGTGGTCCTGGCCGTCTCCACCCTCCTGGGCACCGGCGCGTGGGTGCTCGGCTGGGCTTGACGGTTGTCGCCGCCCTTCGTCGATGCGCTGCCGCTGCCACGGCGTATCTTGGCCGGCCATCACGGCGGAGAGCTGACCGTGCCCATCCGCGCGGCGACCCCACCGGTTCCATCGCGACCTGCCCACCTCGCGGGTGTGAGCTTACGACGGCCGAGTCCCGGGACCAACCATCGAGGCCGAACGTGGCCGCCGGTCAGGGTCCACTGGCGCAACCCATGGCCAAGGCCAGGCCATGGCCCAGCGTTCCACGCGGCGAAAGTCCAATGCCACTTGGGCACGGTCTTCACCAACCTCGCGATCAACTCACGCAGCCAGCTCGACCGTGTCCTGCCCAGCGAGCCGACCACTGCCCAGGCGGAGTAGCGAACCTCAGGTCGGCACCGCCGCCAGGCCGTGACTGGCCACTTGGACTTGACGTCCTTGGGCGCTCAGTGAAGTCGCTGGGTCCAGTCCTCGGGCACGGCGCCGGCTGGGCCGGGTGTCGGCTGGTCTTCGGGGTGGTGGCGGGGCGGGGCGAGCTGCGGACCGGCGGCGTACTCGTCGGTCTGGAAGTCCCAGAACCAGTCCTCGCCCGGCTCGAAGCTCTGCACGTAGCGATGGTCGGCCGCGTGGAAGTGGGCCCGCGCGTGCTGGCTCGGCGATGAGTCGCAGCATCCGATGTGGCCACATGTTGCACACCGCCGCAGATGGAACCACCACCCGGGCGGGTCAGCGGCCAGGCACTCGGCGCAGCCCTCCCCCGACGGCGGCACCTCCGGGTTGATCTCGCGAACCTCAGCCATCCAAACCACCCTTCCGTCCGGTGTCATGCGCCCCGCGACAGCGCCAGGTGCACCGATCGGATCACGCTTGCGCCCTCCCCGACGGCGCTGGCCACTCGCTTCATCGACCCCGACCGCACATCACCGGCGGCGAAGACGCCGGGGACGCTAGTTTCGTAGGGCAACGGAGCCCGTCCCAGCAGCGACCACGTCGCGGACAGGTCGTCGCTGGTCAGGTCGCGATCGGTCCGGATGAACCCGTCCCGGTCGACCGCGAAGCCGGTGAGCCATTCGGTCGCCGGCTGGGCGCCGATGAAGCAGAACAGCCCGCGGCAGTCCCTCTCTGCCGATGGCCCGGCCGCGGAGGTCAGCGTCACCGCGCCGAGGGTGTCGCCACCGTGCAAGGCCGTCACCTGGGTCGCCGTATGCACCGTGATCGAGGCGTGTGCCAGTACACGGTCGACGAGATACTGCGACATGCCCGCGGCCAGCTCGGGGCCGCGGATCACCAGGTCGACCTGGCTCCCGGCGTTGGCGAGGAACAGGGCGGCCTGCCCCGCGGAGTTGGCGCCCCCGACGACGCTGACGCGCTGGGAGGCGCACGCCCGCGCCTCGATCTCGGTGGCGGCGTAGTAGATGCCCCTGCCCTCATAGTCCGACCAGCGCTCGAGGGGGAGCCTGCGGTAGCGGGCGCCGGTGGCGATCACCACGGCCCGCGCATCCAGGACATCCTGGTTGGACAGGGCCACGTGCAGGTGCCCGTCGCGGCAGTCCAGGGCCAGGACGTCACACGGGCTGGACACCTGGGCGCCGAACTTGTTCGCCTGTGCCAGCGCGCGCGAGGTCAGCTCGATGCCGCCGATCCCGGTGGGGAACCCCAGGTAGTTCTCGATCCGTGCGCTGGCGGCGGCCTGCCCGCCCACCGCGATGCGGTCGAGCAGGATCGTGTGCAGGCCTTCGGAGGCGCCATAGACCGCGGCGGCCAGGCCGGCCGGTCCCCCGCCGACCACGACCAGGTCAAAGTCATGACGGTCGTCCGGCCGGAGCGCCAGGCCGATGTGGTCGGCCACCTGGCCGGCGGTGGCCCGGCGCAGGATCGCGGTCGGTGTGATCACCGCCGGCAGGTCCGCGACTCCGATGCCGGCCGCGTTCGCCAGGGCCTGGCCAGCGGGGTCGTCGACGTCGAGCCAGGTGTGCGGCAGCTCCTGCCGCGACGCCCAGGTGCGCAGCGCCTGCGTCGCCGACGACAGCTGGCTCCCGAGGATCTCCAGGGTTCGCGCACCCTCGCCCCCTCGCAGCGCTTGGCGCCGGGCCAGTAGCACCCGCAGGACGAGGTCGGACACCTCGGCGTCGTCGGCCATCAGCTCCCGAAACTGCGCGGGGGCGATGCGATGCACGACGCCGGGCGCTCGGACACGAGCCGTCGCGATCGCCGACTGGCCGGTTAGGAGGTTGAGCTCGCCGAGAAACCGGCCTGGCCCCCAGGTTGCGATCAGGGCCTCGGGGGCGTTGGGCATCGCCGGCCGCAGGACGTCGACCTCCCCGGCCTCGATGACGATGAAGTCGTAGCCCCGGTCGCCAGCGGCGTACAGCACCTCGCCCGCCGTGGTGTGGTGGCGTGTTCCTCGCCGCGCGACCGAGGCCACCTGCTCGTCGGTCAGTACCGGGAACTGCGCGGTGATCCCAGGCCCAACGTTCATCTGCTGTCCTCACGCCATCCTGGGACCAGCCTCCTACCTCGCAGGGGTGTCATCGCCGGCGACGGCGAGGAGCCGACGGGCCGAGGGGGCAACCAGCACTCGAACCCCTCCACCTGCATCTGCGGGTACTGCCCTCCGGCATCATCTGCCGACACCGCCGGGCTCACGCCGTGACTGCGCAACATGCCGACGATCAGCTCCGCCTCGGTGCGGCTGGCCACGACCGCCACCGACACCGTCTCGCCGTCCACGATCGCAGCTCCTCCGCTCTTGGTCCTCCCGTTAGGCTGCTCCTGGCAGCATGGTCGCACGTTGGCCCACCCGTGGCACCGGTGGACGACCTCGGCCAAGACCAGTCGGCCTCCTGTGCCGCGCTGCTGTGCAGGAGTCCGTCTGGCTGATTCGCCCGTCGATAGGCCTGCTCGCCCCGGGAAGCCGTCCGGTAGCAAGGCCAGGCGGCGCCGCGGGCAAGCTGTCAGGCGGCAGCGCGGAAGCGGATTCGGGCCTGACTGGCCACGGCGGCGACCTGTTCGGGCCCCAGAGGGCACCAAGCATGCTGGGCAGGCGCCGGGCCGGCAGGACCCGCACGCCGCCGACCACGACCTTGCCGCAGGGGACCTGGGCGCTGTGGACCGCCAGGATCGGCACCACCACCGGCGGGTCGGCCGGGACCTGGGCGGCTCGGTCGGCCTCGAACGACACAGCTCGCAATGCGGGGGCAAGGGGATGGCGGCCATGCCACAGCCGCCGGCATGCGTCGAGCTGGAGGCGGCCCCGGTACTGTTTGGAGTCGATCACGAACACCCCACCGGGGCCGATCACAAGGTGATCAATATTGGCTGCCGAGCCTGGGACGGCCAGGTCGTGCAGGATGGCCCACCCGTGCCGTTCCAGCGGAGCAAGCAGCCGGGCGGTGCGCCGCTGCCTCCCGCCGCCGCTGGCGCCAGCAACGCACCCGTGGTGCATTGCTGTCCTCGGATGAATTTCGGGTCGAGCGTAGAGCGAACGGCGACGCTTCATCCGTTATGACTGTGAGGATAGGCGTGTGCCGTCCCGGGTCGTGGTCTGACCCGCGTTACGACTGGCCGTGGTGCCTTGTGCTTGAGCTGTCGACTACTGGCCCGGGGCGGTAGGTGCTGCCGCCGGACCGGCAGGTGTGTCCCGATAGGGGCCTTGCCGCAAACAAGGCACCGTCACAGTCCTGACCACCTGCGCGGCCCGGCGATGGCCGATCCGTTCCCGAGCCGTCAGGAGCCAGACGACCATGCCCAGCATGCCCCAGCCAGCCCAGCCCGACCACCACACCAGCCCCACCGAGGAGGTCATCCTCGGCGTCGATCCCCACAAGGACCTCCAC
>JASLIH010000507.1 GCA_030152105.1 Actinomycetes bacterium | reverse complement strand
GGTGTCCTCGCAGGCGACCAGGTCGGCCTCGGACAGCGCCCTGGCCAGCCGGGGCGAGGCGTCCTCGAGGTTCCCGATCGGGGTCGCGCAGACGATCAGCTTGCCTTCCTTCATAGCGGGAAGGCTACTTGACGATCTGGTCGTACGCCGCCTGCCACTTGGTGAGCTTCTGGCCGGTCAGGGTGATGATCGACAGCTTGGTCGAGGCCGGCGGGTAGATCGACGGGTCGGCCGTCTGGTCGGTGGGCAGCAGCGGCTTGGCCAGCGACACCGGGGTGCCGTAGCTGACGTACTTGGAGATGCGGGCCTGCACCTTGGGGTGGAGCACGTAGTTCATGAAGCGGGCGGCGTTGGCGGGATGGGGCGCGCCCTTGGGGATGGCCATGACGTCGACGAAGCGCAGCGAGCCCTCCTTGGGGATGGCGTAGCTGACGTCCTGGTTCTGGTCCTGGGCCTGGAACACGTCGCCGCTCCAGGCCTGGGCGACCCAGGTCTCGCTGGCGGCCAGCTCGTCGATGTAGGTGTCGGTGGTGAACCCCTTCAGCTTCGGCCTGGCCGACCGCACCAGCTTGACGACCTCGGCCAGGTCGGCGTCGTCGATGGAGTTGGGGCTCTTGCCGAGGTAGATGAGCGCGCAGCCGATCAGGTCGGTGGCCTCCCGCAGCAGCGTCACCCGGCCCGTGGCCGCCGAGTCGGGCTCGAACACCGCCGACCAGGAGTCGAGCTTGCCGCCCGGGACCTTGGCCCGGTTGTAGCCGATGCCGGTCGTGCCCCACTGCCAGGGGACGGTGTAGCGGTTGCCGGGGTCGTAGTCGGTCTCGACGAACTCCTTGTCGAGGTTGGTCAGGTTGGGGATCAGGTCCTGGCGCAGCGGCTCGATCAGGTCGAGATTCAGGTAGGTGGGGACGATGTTGTTGGTCGGGACGATGATGTCGTAGCTGGTGGGGCCGGACTTCATCCGGGCCAGCAGGTCCCCGTTGGAGGAGTAGACGTCGTAGTTGACCCGGATGTTGGCCTGGGCCTGGAACAACGGGATGGTGCGGTCGTCGATGTAGTCCGACCAGTTGTAGATGTTGAGCAGCCGCTCGTTGCGGCGGTTGCCGGAGATCGGCTGGCCGTCGGCGGCCGCGGCGGCGCCCGGCGGGTTGTCGTCGCCCCACCCGGCCACGGTGCCGCCGGCGTACCCGGCCGCCCCGGCGGCGGCCAGCAGCCCCGCCACCTGCAGGAAGCTCCGCCGCCCGACCCGCGGGTCGGGCCGCCCCACGAGCATGTTCAGCTCAGGGTCTTCCTTGCCGGCTTGTACCATCCCAATCTCCTCGTAGCTATCCCAGACGAACAACAACCTCGTCAACCAGCAGGGTGTCACCGGCCGGGACGCCGTCGGCGACGATCTCCAGCCGGAGCGGACCGGCGCTGGCCGCGGTGTGGTCGACGATGACCCGCCGCCATTCCAGGCCGGGCAGTGTGGCCACGGTCTTCTTGGAGACCTCGTTGGCGCCGGCCCCGACCACGCGGAGCGTGACCTGCTGGCCGGAGGCGCTGGAGCGGACCCAGGCCGAGGCCACGTACCGCTGGCCCCGCCTGGCCTTCGCGACGACCTCGGGCAGCGCCAGGCCGACGTTCGCTGGTGCGGGCCCGCGGGCCCGCACCGAGGCGCTCGACCCCGAGGTCCGCCCCTGCGGCTCCCGGCTGGCGTCGGCCGCGCCCAGGACCTGCCAGCCGCTCAGGTCCTGCTCGAAGCTCCAGTTGCCGACCAGGTTGCCGAACGCCGCCGGCCCCGGCGGCCGGGAGGTCGGCTCGCCCTGCGTGGTGGCGGCATTGGCCGACGCCGGGCTGGAGGGCTCCTTGGCCGAGCTGATCAGCCAGGTGGCCAGCACCCCGGCGACCACAACGGCGACGATGACGACGGCGATGGCGGCACCGGCCGGGCCGCCGACCGACCGCCGCGGCGCCTCATGACGGCCGCGGGGCCGGTCCGGGTCGTCGGGCACCGGCAGGGCGCGCTGGTCCATGCTGTCGTCCTCCACGAACGCCCATCCTCGCCTGAGCGTCCAGTCCAGGCACACCCGCAAAGCTAGGAATCTAAAGCAAGGCGATCTACGCAGGCAACTCTGTCGGGTTGCCGGTGAGCTCCCGCAGGGTCGGCGCTGACCTGCGCGGAAGCAACAGGCAGACATCCCCGAACTCGTGCCAGAGGTACCCGGAGGCGAGCGCGGCGGCATAGGCGCGGTCCAGCGCCGGGCGGTCGAGGAAGGCCGCCAGCAGGTCGAGGTGACTGGCCTCCGGCTCGTGCAGGCCGGTGAGGAGCCCGTCCACCACCGCCAGCCCGTACCCCGGCCTGATCCGCAGCCGGCTCACCCCAGGCCCGGGCCGGACCGTGCCCGTCCGGGCGGCGGCGGTCTCCAGGGTCCGGACCACGGTGGTGCCGACGGCCACCACCCGGCCGCCGGCGGCCCGGCAGGCGGCCACCGCGGCCGCGGTCGCCTCCGGGACCAGGTACGGCTCGGCGGGCACATAGCGTTGGTCGGTGGCCGGGTCGCCGTAGGTGGACAGCCCGGCGTGCAGGCTGATGGTGGCCAGCCCGATCCCCCGGTCGCGCAGGTCCCGCAGCGTCTGCACGGTGAACGGCCGCCCAGCGCTGGCCATCTCGGCCGACCCGGGCCCGGCCGCGAACAGCGTCTGGTAGTGGTGCAGCGGCCAGGCCCTGGGCACATAGGCGTAGCGAACCGGCCGCCCGGCCCGGTGCAGGGCCTCGGCCAGTCGCTCGGAGGCCAGGTCGAAGGCCAGCCACACCAGCGGCCCCGCCTCCTCGTGGCGTCCGAGCACGGTCGCCTCCAGGCCGTCCGCGAACCCGATCCGCTCCCCCGCCTCCACCGGCGGCGCCGCCGGCCGGGCGTCGGTCGGCACCAGCGCCGGGTCGGTCTCGTCCTCCGGCACCCCCAGCACCAGCGCCGCCCACCGCTCGCCGTCGCGAGCGGCCAGCCGGACCTCGAGCGGCTCCCCCTTGGAGGTGCGGCCGAGCAGGCTGGCCGGGAGCGTGCGGGAGTCGTTGGCCACCAGCAGGTCGCCCGGCTCGAGCAGCCGGGGCAGCTCGTGGAAGCGGTGGTGGCCGACCGACCCGGTGGCCCGGTCGACGGCCAGCAGCCGGACATGGTCGCGGCGCAGGCCCCGGGCTTCTGGTGGGCTGGCCGCCTCCAGCTCCGGCGGGAGCTGGAACCGGACCGCGCTGCGCACCGCCGCTCCTAGGCCTGGGCGGGCGCGAACTGGGCCGCCTCAAGGCGCCGGCCGCTGTCGCCGTCGCCGGCGGCCAGCCGCACGAACACCTCGGTGCGGTCCTCGGGCCGGGCCAGGCCGGCCGGGTCGTCGTCGGGCAGGGCGGCCGCGTGCATCTCGGTGGCCATGTCACCCGGGTCGACGGTGTTGACCCGGACCCCGCTGCCGTCCAGCTCGCTGGCCCAGATCCTGGTCATCTGGTCGAGCCCGGCCTTGGAGACGCCGTAGGCGCCCCAGCCCGGGTAGCCGACCACCCCGGCGTCGCTGGAGACGTTGATCACGCTCCCCCGCCCGGCGGCCAGCATCGGCCCGAGCAGCGCCCTGGTGAGCAGGAACGGCCCCACCAGGTTGACTTCCAGGACCCGGCGCAGCGCGTCCGGGTCGGTGTCGAGCAGGTACGGCATGGGTGTCGGCCCGAGCTCGGAGGCGTTGTTGACCAGCACGTCGACCCGGTCGAAGGCGGTCAGGGCGGCGGCAGCGACCCGCTCGACGTCGTCCGGGTCGCCAACGTCGGCCGTGACCACCACCGCCCTGGCCCCGAGCGCCTGGACCTCGTCCCTGACCAGCTCCAGCGGCTCGGGCCGCCGGGCGACCAGGACCAGATCGGCCCCCTCGCGAGCGTAGGCCAGCGCGACCGCCCGCCCAAGCCCCCGGGAGGCTCCGGTCACCAGCGCGATCGTCCCGGCCAGCCGGCCGTCGGACCCTCGGGTCATCTCGACACCCCCATCGCCGCACGAGAACGATGCCGGCATGGTGCGCCCGCCTCCCGAAATTTGCAACACTTCTGTTTACTTAATCGGCGGCGCCGCTGAAACCGGGCCGCCGGGAGCGGTGTTGGAGCGGGAGTAGCCTGGGAGCGAACCTCCTCTCCAACCCGCTGCGGGGTGCCCGTGCGACGCCTGTTCCTGCTGGCCTTCATCTGGGGCTGGTCGTTCCTCTTCATCAAGGTGATCGTCGAGGACGCCCCGCCGACCTTCCTGGCCTGGGGACGGATCGTGCTCGGCCTGGCCGTGCTGGTGGTCGCCATGCGCCGCCGCGCCGAGCCCCTGCCCGAGCGCCGCTACTGGGGCCATCTGGCGGTCCTCGGCCTGGCCATGAGCGTGCTCCCGTTCATGCTCATCGGCTGGGGCGAGCAGCACATCAGCTCGGCCCTGACCTCGGTCCTGAACGCCTGCACGCCCCTGTTCGCCGCCGGGTTCGCGGCCGGCCTGCTCGGCGAGCGCCTCCGCCCGGCTCAGCTGGCCGGGGTGGCCGTCGGCTTCCTCGGTGTCGCCGTGGTCGCCGGGGTCGGCGGCGGCGACCTGGCCGGCAGCTCCCTGCTCGGCTCGGCCGCGGTCGTCCTGGCCGGCGCCGGCTACGGCTTCGGGTTCGCCTACGCCAACCGCTTCACCACCGGCCTGTCCGCCCTCCAGCTCTCCTTCGGCCAGCTGCTGGCCGGCACCGTCCTCCTCGCCCCGGTGGCCGCCGTCGACCTCGCCGCCGGCCGCGTCCACCTCGGCCTCCAGGCCGCCCTCAGCCTGGTCCTGCTCGGCACCGTCGGCACCGGCTACGCCTACCTGCTCAACTACCGCACCCTCCAGGAGAGCGGCGCCACCGTCGCCTCCCTGGTCACCTACCTCGTCCCCCTGGTCGCCGTCGCCCTCGGGGTGGTGGTCCTGGACGAGCCCTTCTCGCTCCGCCTGGTCATCGGCGGCCTGGTCGTAGTGCTCGGCGTCGCCCTGGTCCAGGGCCGCCTGTTGGGTCCCCGCAAGGTCCCGCAGCCGGCTCACGAGCCCGCCGCCTGCGACTGACCCC
>JASLIH010000570.1 GCA_030152105.1 Actinomycetes bacterium | reverse complement strand
CCCGGCCCGCAGCTCGGAGCGGGCCAGGGTGAAGCGCCTGGCCTCCTCGGTCAGCTGGACCGCGTAGGCCTCCCGGCCCACCTTGGTCGCCCGGCGACCGGCTGCTCTCGGGCAGCTTCGTGGCCGCCGGGCGCGGCCGCTACCAGGCGACCAAGGTGGGCCGGGAGGCCTACGCGGTCCAGCTGACCGAGGAGGCCCGGCGCTTCACCCTGGCCCGCTCCGAGCTGCGGGCCGGGGTCGACCAGATCCTCAAGTACGTGACCTGGGCCCTGGTCCCGACGGCGGTCCTGCTGTTCGTCAGCCAGCTGCGCCTGGAGCACGGGGTCCGGGCCGGGCTCAGCGGGGCCGTCGCCGGGACCGTGGCCATGGTCCCCGAGGGGCTGGTGCTGCTGACCAGCGTCGCCTTCGCCGTCGGGGTGGTCCGCCTCGGCCGGCGCCAGGTGCTGGTCCGCGAGCTGCCGGCGGTCGAGACCCTGGCCAGGGTGGACGTGATCTGCTTCGACAAGACGGGCACGATCACCGCCGGCGACCTGGCCGTGCGGGAGCTGCTGCCCCAGGACGAGGCCGGGAGGGAGGCAGCCGCCGCCGCCCTTGGCGCCCTGGCCGCCGCCGACCCCAACCCCAACGCCACCCTACGGGCCATCGGCCAGGCGTTCCCGGCTCCCCAGGGCTGGCGTGCCGAGGCGGCCGTGCCGTTCTCCTCGGCCCGCAAGTGGAGCGGGGCCAGCTTCGCCGGCCGCGGCGCCTTCCTCCTCGGGGCACCCGAGGTGCTGCTGGCCGCGGACGGGGCCGGGTCGCCCGGCGGGAGCGGCGCCCTGTTGCGCCGGGCCGAGCAGATCGCTGTCGAGGGCCGGCGGGTCCTGCTGCTGGCCGCCTCGGACGGGCCGCTGGACGGCGAGCGGGCCCCGTCGGCGCTCGTCCCGCGGGCCATGGTGGTGATCGGCGACCAGGTCCGCGGCGACGCCGCCGGCACCGTCGCCTGGTTCGCCGCCGAGGGCGTCCAGGTCAAGGTCGTCTCCGGCGACCACCCCCGGACCGTCGGCACGATCGCCGGCCAGGTCGGCATCGCCGGCGCCGACCACCCGGTGGACGCCCGGACCCTGCCCGAGGAACGGGCCGAGCTGGCCGGCCTCCTGGAGGCCAGCTCGGTCTTCGGCCGGGTCGTGCCCCGCCAGAAGCAGGCCATGGTCAACGCCCTGGAGGCTGGCGGCCACGTCGTCGCCATGACCGGGGACGGGGTCAACGACGTCCTCGCCCTCAAGGACGCCGACCTCGGCATCGCCATGGGCAGCGGCAGCGCGGCCTCGCGGGCCGTGGCCGAGCTGGTCCTGATGGACGGCCGCTTCGCCACCCTCCCGGCGGTGATGGCCGAGGGCCGCCGGGTGATCGCCAACATCGAACGGGTGGCCAAAGTGTTCGTCACCAAGACGGTCTACGCCACCGTCCTCGCCCTGGCGGTCGGCCTGGCCGGGCTCGCCTTCCCGTTCCTGCCCCGGCACCTCACCCTCATCTCCAGCCTGACCATCGGCATCCCCGGCTTCTTCCTGGCCCTCGAGCCCTCCACCCAGCGCTCGCATCCGGGCTTCGTCCGCCGGACCCTGGCCTTCGCCATCCCGGCCGGCCTCACCGCCGCCCTCGGCACCCTGATCGCCTACCAGGTCGCGGACGTGGCCAACGTCCCCCAGGACCAGGCCAGGACCACCGCCACCCTGGCCCTGGCCGGCCTCGGCCTGGTCGTCCTGGCCCTGGCCGCCCGCCCGCTCAACCGGCCGCGCCGGCTCCTGCTGCTGGCCATGGCCGGCGCCTTCGCCGTCGTCCTCGGTGTCCCCTCCCTTCGGGTATTCTTCGCCCTCGACCTGCCGCCGGCGCCGGTCGCGCTGGCCGCCCTGGCCCTTGACGCCGTCCTTGGCGGCCTGCTGACTCTGGTCGTCCTGCGCATGCGGGCCTGAGGGCGTCCCCCATCCGCCCGGCAGGCGGGTCGGCAGTTCTGGAGACAAAGCGAGCCGACCGGGCAATTTCCGCGTCATGGCCTGGTCGAACAGCCCAGGTAGGGCTAGATTTCGCCAATGCAGCGCCGTCTGAGGCCCGTCGCCGTGCCCCCACCTGTGTCACCGCCACCCGGAGTCGCCGATCGTCGCCGCTCCCGGCGGCTGTGGGGGCTTGGGGTGGAGGCCCAGGTCCAGCTGAGCACGGCCATGCGCCAACTGCTGGTCGCCCTCGACCAGGCCGACGCCGACGACCCGGAGGCGCACGAGGCCATCGCCGACGCCCGCCTGCTGCTGGCCAGGGCGATCGGCGACATCCAGGCGGTGCTCGGCGAGCTGGCCGATCTCAACGACCAGCTCCGCGCCCGTTAGAATCCCCGCCGGACTGTCTCTTATCGCACGGACGTGCTGATGACGCCTGTCAGTGGACCGCTGGTCGCCGGCGCGGCCCTGGTCATGGCGGCCATCGTCTTCGTCTGGCGCCGCCCCTCGGCCGCCACCATCGCCAGCCTGCTGGCCGTGCTGACCGGGGCGGTCTGGTGGAGCGTCTGCTCGGCGCTGGAGCTGAGCGCCGGCGACCTGGCCGGCCGGGAGTACTGGGGCGACCTCAAGTACGTCGGCGTGGTGCTGCTGCCACCGGCCTACCTGGCCTTCGTGCTCCAGTGCAGCGGCCATACCCGCTGGCCCCGCTGGCTGGGGCCGGCCCTGGCCGTCGAGCCCCTGGCCGTGCTCCTCCTGCTGGCCGGGGCGGCCACCCACGACCTGGTCCGCTACTACCCGGCCGGCGCCACCCTGGCCACCACCCAGGCGGCCGAGGCCGGGCCCCTGTTCTGGCCCCACCTGCTCTACAACAACGCCCTCATCTGGACCGGGACGGTCCTGCTGGTGGTCACCCTCAGCCGGATGTCGAGGCTCTACCGAGGCCAGAGCCTGCTGCTGGTCGGGGCCATCCTCCTGCCGATCATGCTCAACCTCTTGTTCAACTTGAGAGTGGAGCCGTTCCGGCAGGTCGACCTGACCCCGTTCGCCTTCGTGCTGACCACGGCCGTGCTCGTCTGGGGCGTCTACCAGCTCAGCCTGCTCGACCTGCGGCCGGTGGCCCGCAGCCAGATCTTCCGGACGATCAGCGACCCGGTGCTGGTGCTCGACCCCGACGGGCGGGTGCTGGACGCCAACCCGGCCGCCGGCCGCCTGGCCGGGCGGCCCCTGGCCGAGGTCGTCGGCCAGCCGGTCGGCCAGCTGCTCCCGACCTGGAGCCCGACCGTGGCCTCGGCCATGGCCGCCGGGGCCGAGCAGGCGACCGAGGAGGGGTCTGGGGAACCCCAGAGGGGTGCCCCGGTGAGTCGGGAGGTCACCCGGGACGGCCGCATCTACGACCTGGCCATCTCGGCCCTGCCCGAGCGCCAGCGCCAGCCCGGCGGGCACCTGGTGGTGGCCAGGGACGTCACCGACCGGCGCGAGGTCGAGGAGAAGCTGTGCGCCGCCCTCAACGCCGAGCTGGTGGCCACCAACCGCCTGGCCGCGGCCCTGGACCGGGAGCGGGCCGCGGCCGAGCACCTGCGCACCCTCGACGAGCTCAAGAGCGGTTTCCTCCAGGCCGTCTCCCACGACCTGCGCACCCCGCTGGCCTCGGTGCTGGGCATCTCCCTGACCCTGCAGCGGGGCCGCGACCTGATCAGCCCGGCCGACACCGACGACCTCCTGGGCCGGCTCGCCGCCAACGCCCGCCGGCTGGACCGCATCCTCACCGGCCTGCTCGACCTCGACAAGCTCGACCGGGGCATCGTCGAGCTCCGGCGCGAGCTGGTCGACCTGGCCAGCCTGGTCGCCGGGGTGGTCTCCGAGGCCGCCGACGAGCTGGACGCCCACCCGGTCAGCCTGGACCTGCTGCCCACCCAGGTGCTGGCCGACGCGCCCAAGGTCGAGCGGGTGGTCGAGAACCTGCTCGCCAACGCCGCCCGCCACACCGACCCGGGGACGCCCATCTGGGTGCGGGTCGAGCCGCTGGACCGGGGGGCGCTGCTGTGTGTCGACGACGCCGGCCCTGGGATCCCGGCCGAGCAGCGGGAGTCGATCTTCCGGCCGTTCCAGCGCGGCCCGGCCGGCGCCACCTACGCGCCCGGCTCCGGGGTCGGGCTGGCCCTGGTCGCCCAGATCGCCAGCCTTCACGACGGCCAGGCCTGGGTCGAGGACCGGGCCGGGGGCGGGGCGTCGTTCCGGGTCCTGCTGCCAGCCGGCAGCGGCGGCGGCTAGCCGGCGGCTGGATCGCGCCCCGGCGACCGTGCAGGATTGACGGGCGTGCTCTCCTACCTCTCCCGCCTGGTCGGGGTCGTCCGGACCGTGTCCGGCAACCCGGGGCTGCTCCGGGTCGAGCTGGCGTTCGTCGGCTTCAACGTGGCCGAGTGGGCCACCTGGGTGTC
>JASLIH010000425.1 GCA_030152105.1 Actinomycetes bacterium | reverse complement strand
CACCATCGCCGGCCCCCCTCGCCAGGGCCCGCCCTGAACGCCGACCTTGACAGTTGAACAGTGTTCAGATTACTATGAACATAGTTCAACTCGGCAAGTGAGCGCTGGTCAGTCACCGTCTGCGTCCTCCCCGAGCCAACGGGCTGCGGCCCCAGAGACGAGGGAGACCAGATGACCACAATGATGCGATGGGACCCGTTCCAGGACCTGCGCAACGCGCAGGACGAGATGTCCCAGATGAGCCCGATGCTTGCCCACGCGCTGGGCCTGCACACCCAGCAGGGCAATGAACGGGCCATGACCTCGGCCTGGGCGCCAGCACTCGACATCTCCGAGCGCAAGGACGCCTACCTGGTCACCGTCGAGCTGCCCGGCCTCAAGCCCGAGGACCTCGACATCACCATGGAGGATGGCCTTCTGACCATCCAGGGCGAGCGGCATTTCGCCAACGACTCCTCCGAGCAGAAGTTCCACCGGGTCGAGCGCCGCTACGGCGCCTTTCGCCGGTCGATCACCCTCCCCGCCCATGTGATGGCCGAGGGGATCGAGGCCTCGTTCGAGGACGGCGTGCTCCAGATCCTGGTGCCCAAGGCCGAGGAGGCCAAGGCCAAGCGCGTCCAGGTCCGCCCCGGCCGGACGGAGATCTCTGCGGCAAGCAGCGAAGGCGCAACCAGCCAGGACGTAACGCCCAGCTAAGTCGAACCGGGGGTCGGAGCCGGAGTGGGCTGGCTCCGCCTCCGGCTCCTCCCGCCTCCACAACCAACGACAACCAACGGCCCGCCGCCCCCTCCGTAGATCGCCACCACAGCTAGGAAGACGAACAGAGGTGCTCTGATGCCACGCTGCCCGCTGTGCCGATCGGCCCTGGTCACCATCGGTTTCGGTCTGTACCCGATCGCCATCTGCACGAGCTGCGGGGCGCGCTGGATCCACGACGGCTACCCGCAGCGGGCGATCAACCAGGTCCAAGAGCCCACATTGTTCGCCTCGGCCCGATAGAGGACTCGCCATGGTGATCCACTACCCACCAGAGCGGCTTCGCTCCAACAGCGACCGTCCATCCGCGATCACCGACGTCCTGGTCGCCACCACAGGGTCGTCCTCCACCGGTGAGATCTCGCTGGGCGCGCCGACCTGCTCGGCCCGCACACGCCACGGCCGCTGGGCGCTGTATCCCAGTGGTGAGGAGGTTGTGGTCGTCTGGCCCGGTGGTGCCCTGACCGGCTTGCCGGCCGAAGTTGCCGATGAACTGAACCGGCTGGGCGGTGACCGCCATGATGAAGCTGACCGCGGTGCTGTCTGGGCGATCCGGCAGTTCCTGACCGACCCCGCCGCCGCCGACGCCACTCGGTGGTCGTCGACCCGGGCGCGGACCTGGTCCACCCCGGCCATCGGTTACTGGCTCAGCGGCCCCGCCAACCAGCCCGGCCACCACCCCCAGGCCAGCCGGCCTGGTGCGCCAGCGCCGGCCCCGCCGATCCCCCTGCCCAACCCCAGCCTGCAGCCGACCCCAGTACGAGCCGCCTGACCGCAACCCCAGACGTGGGCTGGTTCCACCATCTGGACGCCGCCCCCCAAGGCCGCTCCGTAGCGCCCCATCTCACCTCCGCAAAGGAGCGGCGATGCCGATCGCACCGGCGCAGCTTGCCAGAAGCCTTGGCGCGCTGGGCTCCCTCGACGTCGAACGAGAGTTGGCAGGGACACTGCAGCAGGTGCTCCGCTCGGCCAAGACGCTGTTCGATGCGGCCAGGGTCGGGCTCATGCTCGTCGACGAGGACGGCGCGTTGGGTTGGGCGAGCTCCTCCGACGGGATGGAGGAGGCCAGGTCCGGCGACCTGACCGTGCCCGTCCACGTCGGTGGTGGCCCGGTGGGGACCCTGGATGTCTACGTCACCGCCCCAGGGCGTTGGGACGACAGTGAGGTGGCCGCCCTGCACGCCTACGCCGGGCTGGTCGCGAGCCTGCTTGTGGCCGCGGTGACGGCCCGGGTCACCGGCCGGCTTGCCGACCAGTTGCGGGCTGCCCTGGAGCACCGGTTGCTGATCGAGCAGGCCCTCGAGATCCTCGTCGACCGCGAAGGACTGGATGCGCAGGGGGCGTTGGCGTGGCTGGGAGCGGCGGCAAGGTCGTCCGGATGCCCGCTGATCCAGATGGCCCGTGATGTGGTTGGTGGGGCGCCGCTGCCCTCGGACCGGCTTGCCCAGGCCAGGGCGCAGCGGCGCGAGGCCACCGACCTCGAGGTCGCTACACATCGCCGGGACTCAGAGCTGCACGAGGGCGCGGCCCGAGGCTACGAGCGGCGCGGTCAGGCTGGCCGAGCCCAGACCGAGCGTCTGCAGGCGGCCGCGGCGCGTGGCCGGATCATCGACGCCGAGGCCGAGCGACGCCGGGCCGACTCAGAACCCTAGGCGGCCCGCCGCGGCCTGGTCCGCCAACGGGTCCGTGCAGGCGGTAGGGGAGGGCGAACAGGCTGATGGGTCAGCTCAGGAACTGTTCGGCGATCATCCGCTCCTCGAGCGAGTGGTCGGGGTCAAAGAGCAGCTGCACGGCGGTCGAGGTGTCCTCCCGGATGGTGACCGACGCGACGTGGAACAGCTCGTGGAAGTCGGCGGTGGCGGCCAGTGGCCGCTTGTCGGCATCCAGGTTCTCCACGACGATCTCGGCCGTGTGGGGGACAAGGGCGCCTTTCCACCTTCGCGGTCGGAACGGGCTGACCGGGGTGACGGCGAGCAGGTTGGAGCCGAGCGGGAAGATCGGCCCGTGGGCCGACAGGTTGTAGGCGGTGCTGCCGGCTGGGGTCGCGACGATGAGGCCGTCACCCACGAACTTGGCCATTCGCTCCACCCCGTCGATCGACAGGCGGAGGTTGGCTGAGTGGGCGGAGAGGCGGTTGACGGCGACCTCGTTGAAGGCAAGGGCGTGCGCCCTGCGCCCGTCGGGGTAGGTGGCCGCCAGCCGCAGCGGGTGAATGGTGATCGGGGTGGCGGCGGCAACGCGTTCAAGCAGGCCCTCGGGCCGGTATTGGTTCAAGAGGAATCCCACGGTGCCACGGTTCATGCCAAAGATCGGCCGACCGAGCTGCAGGTGCTCGTGGATCGTGTGGAGCAGGAGGCCGTCGCCGCCGAGGGCCACGATGACATCGCAGTCGCCGGGGTCGACCAGGTCGTAGCGGGTCGCGAGCTCGGTCTGGGCCGCGCGCGCCGGCGCCGCGCTCGACGCAACGCAGGCGATGCGCGGTTTGGACATGACCCAGGACATGGCGCTATCCGCCCGTGGGGGTCGGAGTCCACGGTTGCGGTCTGCTCCACGGCACGGCGTGGGCAGCCGTCCTGGACGCCGACGGGCTGGCCGGCGTCGCCCTGCGTCGCTGGTCGACCTCTGGCATGCCGCCCATGATGCCCGGTGGCCCCGCGTCACCGCTTGACCGCACGGCCGGTCAGGCCGTCGAGGCCTGGAGGTCAGTCTTGAGGGTGTCGAGGTCGAGGCGTTCCCTGCGGGCCCGTAGGTCCAGATACAGCAGCACGCCCACCAGGGCGCCGTACGGCATGGTCACGATCGTGGCGACGGCTGCGGCGACGCCTTGGATGAACCAGGCGCCGGCGCTGAACGGCGCGGTGATAACGGCGTTGACCACCCCGGTGATGAGGGCTGCCACGAGCAGGGTGAAGGCCGCGTGCCACCAGTGGCCGCCGACCAGGTCCCAGGAGCGGCGCATGGCCTCGGTTCCCCTCTTGCCCTCCACGACCAGGGCCTGGATGCTGACCGCCAGCCGCACGCCGATGTAGATCCCCGGGATGACGAACACGATCAGCCCGAGCAGGGTGGCCAGCCCGACCAGGATGCTCACGACCAGGATGGGGCCGAGCCGGGCGAAGCCGAAGCGGTAGCTCTGCTCAACGCCGAGGTCCTGGCCGGCGACTTCGGTGGCGATGGTCCGGGTGATCGCTCCGGTGAGCACCTGGTAGAGCAGCAGCCCGACGAGAGCGGCCAGCAGCGAGGCGCTGGCCACGGCCCAGAACGAGGTCGAGACCGCGACCTGGTCGTGCAGTTGCTGGCCGTGGCTGCGGACCCAGTGGCCGATCCCGTACTGGAGCAGGGTGAGGGGGACCACGACCACGGCGGCGATGGCCATCAGGGTGCGCCAGTGGCGCCGGTAGAGCTGCAAGGCTGCGCTCAGGATCTCGCCGATGCGTCGTGGGGGTAGGGCGGCCATCTCACCACCTTGTCCGATTGTCCTGTCCATGTCGTGACCTCCTGTGGACGCTCACACGTCCGGGTTCGTGCCTGGTCGTGTTTCGACCAGGGCCAGTTCGGGATTGCTCTGTTCTCGCGGCCGGTTCGAGTGGGGAAGAGTGGGGCTGTCTTGGCCGCTCCCGGACGCTTGCGGCGGGGGAGGGGGGCGACGGCGCACCCTCAATGGCGGCCATCCAGCCGTTGGCGCGGCTCGTCGGTAGCCGTACAGCAGGTGCAGCCCGAACACGATCACCGTGCCGACCGCACCGATGGCAAGGACGCCTGCCGATCCAAGAGGTGTGAGCGTGCCGGCCAGCAGGGCCAATCCGGCGCCGCCGAGGATGCTGTTGACCGCCGCAATCATGCTGGCTGCGGTGAACAGCATCTCCACTGGGGAGGCTCGGTTGCCGCTGGTGGCCATGGCCACCGCGAGGGCGTCGTGGGTGCCGGGGGCGTCGAAGAACTGTTGGGCCTCGGGCACCAGGGTCCGGTAGTAGCCGCGGATCCGCTGGATCTGCAAGCTCAGCACGGCAGCCTCGATGCTGGTCTGGACCAGTCGGATGAAGGTGAAGATGCCGAGGATGAACAGAGCGGGCAGGACCGCGGCCACGAACGGGTCCAGCCGTCCGGGTCCTTGGGCCAGGAACCCGAAGGCGACCAGTCCGCTGGAGACGGCGCTCAGGTAGATCGCGGCGCGGCCGTTGGATTCGGTGATGGTGGCGGCGCGGGCGCTTGCCTGGACGAAGTGCTCGGTCACCAGGGCAGTGACGAAGGCCTGCTGCCGTGCGTGTTCATCCATGAGGGCCCCCTGCCCGGCGGTGGTCTGCAACCTGATGGAGGCTGCGGTCGGCGTCGCCAATCGCCCAGCCCATGACCGTCAACCAGCAACGACGCGCGCTTCACGGCGTCGAGGGAGCGACGCTGATCACGACGTCGTCAGTCCTCGGTGGCTCACGCTGCTGGGTTGGCCCGGTAGGTGGCCAGGGTGTCGGCCAGGGCCTGGTCCAGCGGGGTGGCGTGGACATCGAGCTTGGCCGCGATCTTGGTGCTGTCGACGATGAACGGCTCCTGGAACTCGTACTGCAGTTCGAGCAGCTCCCGAACGGTGGGGTTGGTGACGGCGAGGGCGCGCAGGAGGAGTGCCGGGATGCTGCGGAGCTTGGTCTTGGGCTGGCCGGCGAGCTGGTAGATGGTGTCGACCAGCTGGCGGGTGGTGCGGGTGTCGGGGTCGTTGGGGAGGTGCCAGACCTCGCCGGGGGCGTCGGGATGTTCGCCGAGGACGGCGAGGCCTTCGCCGATGTCGGGGAGGTAGGTGTAGGTGTGGGGCTGGTCGGGGTCGCCCAGGACCGTCGCGGTCTTGCCGGCCAGCGCGGCCGGGATGACGCGGTCGCCCAGCATCGATTGGGCGCCGCCGCGGGGCCCGAAGTAGTCCGAGGCCCGGCCGGTGGCCACCTGCACGTTGCCGGCCGCATGGGCCGCCTGGAGCTCGCGGGCCATGCGGGCCCGCAGCGTGCCTTTCTTGGTGTCGGCCGAGTAGGGGCGGGTCTCGGTCAGGGGCTGGCCGTTGGGGCGGCCGTACATGTAGACGTTTTCCATGCTGACCAGCCGGGCCCCGGCGGCCTGGGCGGCCGCGAGCACGCTGGCCTGGAGGGCGGGGAACAGCTCGACCCACTTGGGGTAGGGCGGATTCAGGGTCTGATAGACGACCTGGGCGCCCTGCGCAGCGGCGGTCGTGAAGGCGGGGTCGCTGGCGTCGCCGCCGAGGACCTCGATGTCGTCGGGGACTGGGGCGGTGCCAGAGCGGTTGACCAGCCGCACGGACTCACCGCGGCGGCGTAGGGCGTCCAGAGTGGCCAGGCCGATGGCCCCGGTCCCAAAGACCACATGCCGAGGGGTGGCGGCCATCACGCGTCAGCTCCAAGGGTTGCTCGCCGCCGGGTGCCCGGGTTGGTAACCACGGGCTCTGGGCGGCGGATCCGAGTTCGTAGCAGGGCCACGCCTAGAGCGATCAGCCAGATGGCCCACAGGGAGCTGCCGATGAATCCTGCCAGGTCAAAGACCGGGAAGCCGGGGACGGCGGTGGCCAGGATGTCGCCCTGGTTGAACAGGTACAGGACGCTGGCGCCCAGCCCGGCCCAGCCAACCCAGCGGGGCAGCATCCGGCTGCGCAGGATCAGCATGCTGACGGTGACGGACCAGCCGATGGCCAGCAGCTGGCCCAGGTGCTCGCCCAACAGGGCCCCGCCGAACTGGTGCTGGGCCATCCAGGCGGCCGCGACCGCCGCTTGGGTGGTGGGATCCCCGGAGGCGTAGCTGCCGGCCAGGGCGGGGACCACGAACACCCAGCGCAGGAACCCGATCAGCGACAACAGCACCGAGGCCGCGCCGACGAAGGTCGCGGCCCGCAGCACCGGGTCATCGCGGCGGCCGAGTGCGGCTGGAAGCAGCAGGATGGGGACCAGCAGGATGGCGTAGGTCCAGGCGACCGCGAACCAGGTCCAGACCAGGCTGGTTCCGCCAGCTACAAACGCCGGCAGCACCACCGCTGGTGGTTCCCGCAGGATGTCGGGCCAGTCGAAGGTCGACGACAGGATGGTGGCGGCTACGGCAAAGGTGACGGCGCCGATCACCAGCAGCCAGCCGGTCACCCGGCGCAGCCCATCGCCGTCAGCGGTTGTGGTCATGGCGGTCATGACAGCCTTCCTTCTCGTGGCCAGGTGCTGACCTCAGCGGATGTGGATGTCTTGTTGGCTGTCGTGGCCGTAGTGGCGGAAATGGAGGACCTCGTGGTCGGCCAGGGCGCGCACGGCCCGCTTGGCGTCGGCGTCGTCGGGAACATGGACCCACAGCGCGGCGCGGCCCTGGCGGGCGTAGCCGAAGTACTGCTCGATGGTGTCGGGGTCGTCGGTGACGGCGCCGGCGACGCGTTGGGGGAGGCTGCGTTCGGCCTGGAACCGCTCCCAGCTGTCCAGGATCTGCTGGCTGGTGTAGACCCGCAGGTCGCGGTCGGCGAACCCAGCCTCCGCCAGGGTTGTCTTGGCCTGTTCGGCCTGGTCATTGTCCTGGAGGATGGCGACCAGGAACCCTTCAGGGTTGAAGAACAGCGGCCGAGCACGAGCCGCCGGGTCCTGGTCGGACATGCCCGTCGGCCAGACGACTTCGTCTTCACTCATCGCATCGTCGCTTCCTCTGTTGTGCCGGCCCTTGGCGGGCACCAGCCGACCCTGCTCCCGCTGATCGCGGCGACGCCGGGTCCTACCGGTGCCAACACCCCTACTCGTTCTGGGGTGGCTAGTGGGCTGTCGCCTTGTTCGGGGCCGGGTGCATGGCCGGCGTGGATGGGTTGGTGGCGGCGCGGAGTCGGTCCAGCAGCACCCCCGACAGGGCCATGAAGGTGATCGCGCCGTAGGCCCCGAAGACCGCGAACTGTTGGTCGACGTCGATGCCGCCGGCGGTCGTGACCGTCCAGCCGAGGGCCCACAGCAGCGGCATGGCCGCCGCCCACACCCAGGCGTTGGCCACCCGGTCGCGGAGCAGATAGGCCTGGGCGACGCCGAGCGGGATCCCGGTGATGGCTCCCATCAGGGCCAGCTCACCCAGGCTGGTGCCATAGCCGACCACCCAGGCCCCGACCCCAAGGCCGACGCCCATCGCCAGGGCGGTGGCCGGGATCCAGGTCCGAGGGTCGAGCAGGCGGCGGGCGACCAGCCACTGGCCAGTGCCGATGACCGCCCCGGCGACCATGCCCCCGACCAGGGCTGAGCCGACATCGTTGATCCGGCCGGTGAGCATCTCGGCAAGGACCCCGGCGATCGGGAAGGCGAGGAAGCCGGCGGTCCACAACAGCCAGGCCTTCACGTTGAAGCGGTGCTGGTCCTGCATGGAGGACCATCCCTTCTCTGAACGGCGTTCTGGACACTGTATACTCTGTTGACGATACACTGTCCAGAGACGAGCGCTGATCGGAGGGCACATGGCCGACGACAGCAGCACCAGAACCCGTCCGCGGGGCTCGCTGACCCGCGAAGAGATCATCAAAGAAGCCCTGGCCCTGCTCGAACAACAGGGCGCCGGGGCCCTGTCGATGCGCCGCCTGGCCGACCGCCTCGGCGTCGCCCCCAACGCCCTCTACACCCACGTCCGCGGCAAGGCCGATCTGATCGACGGACTCATCGACCAGGTCTACGCCGGCCTTACCCTTGAACTGGACCGCTCCGGCGACTGGACCCAGCAGCTGACCACCCTCAGCCAGGCCATCCGGGCCCACCTGCTCGCCCATCCCGCCGTCGTCCCCTACGCCCTCCAGCAGCCCGGCCTCGGCCCTCACAGCCTGCGGCTCGGCGAAGCCATCTATCGCGTGCTGCGGCCCGCCGGGTTCTCCGACCAGGCCGTGGTCGGCACCGTCTATGCCCTGTTGACCTACATCCTGGGCTTCGTCGCCCTGGAGGTCCCCCGGGCCGGCACCGACCCCCAGACCAGCGACGAGTACGTCCGCCGCATGTGGGCCTTCTTCGCCGCCCTGCCCCCCGGCGAGTTCCCCCACACCGTCGAGCTGGCCGCCCAACTGGCCCGCAGCTCCACCGACGACCAGTTCCAGTTCGGCATCCGGACCTTCCTGGCCGGTCTTACCACCCAGGCAAACTGAACGCCCGCAGTCCCAAGCCAGGAATCACCGACTCATGGTGTGAGCCGCGGTACGGATCGTTGAGCGGCTGGTGGTCCGGCCTGGGTGCTCGGCACCCGGGGAGTCTCCGTCGAGCCAGGAACATGTCAGGGGTATGCGGCGAACAGGTGCCACTGGCCGGGCACTCCCCGGAGGGACTGGACGCTCCGGTCTTCGAACCGGATCTCGGCTCCCGCTACCAGGTCCTTCACGGTACTGGACACCAGCACCTCGTTCGGCCGGGCCAGACCCATAACCCGCGAGGCGATGTGGACCGCGATCCCGCCGATGTCGCCGTCCCGGAGCTCGACCTCGCCGGTGTGCACCGCCGCCCGGACCTCGAGGCCGAGCGCGTGCACCGCCCGGCCGATCGCGGCCGCGCAGGCCACGGCCCGGGCCGGGCCATCAAAGGTCGCCAGCAGCCCGTCGCCGGTCATCTTCACCTCCCGGCCCCGGTACCGCTCCAGCTGCTCTCGGGCCAGGGCGTCGTGGCGTCCGAGCAGCTCCCGCCATCGGCGATCGCCCACCTCGGCGGCGCGTTGGGTCGAGCTGGCGATGTCGGTGAACAAGATCGTGGCCAGGACCCGGTCCGGCATTGGTGGGGTCCGGGAACCGGTGAGGAACTCCTCGATCTCGGCGGCAACCGCCTCAGCGTCGCCGACAAACGGCAGAGTGTCGCCGCCCGGGAGCTCGACGAGCTTGGCGCCGGGGATGCGGCCGGCGGCATAGCGGCTCGACCCGACGTCCACGGCCCGGTCGCCGGTCCGGTGGACGATCAGGGTCGGCACGCGGATCTGGGGCAGCGCCTCGCGCACGTCGATCTCGGCGATCATCCGCAACCAGGCCATGGCGGCGCCCGGACTGACGCTGCTCCGCATCGCCCTGGCCATGAACTCCAGGAACCGCTGGTCGCCGGCCAGGCTGGGTGCTACCACGTCCACCAGCAGCCTGGCCATCGGCTCGCTCCCCCAGGCCGCCGGCAGTTGCTCGCCGAACATGGCCTGCAGCTCCGGCGCCAGCGCCCAGGGGAAGTCGTCGGTGCCGGTGCCCTTGACCAGGGGCCCATACAGGACAAGGGCCCGTGTGCGTTCGGGATGGGTGGCCGCGAACAACGCGGCCAGGGCGGCCCCCTCGAGGTCGCCGTAGACGGCTGGGCGCTTCGCCCCAGCGGCGTCCAGGACCGCCAGGACATCCTCCATCGTGTCCTCGAGGACCACCGGCCCGGGCGCGTGATCGGAGAGTCCGGTACTGCGCTTGTCGAAGACGATCAGCCGGGAGAACGACACCAGTCGCTGGTTCCAGTGGACCAGGCCCGGCCACTCGTGGTTCTGCTCCAGATGCGAGGTGAATGCTGGAACCAGGACCAGGTCCAGGGGTCCGTCACCGAAGACTCGATAGGCGATGTGGACACCGCCGCTGTTGACATACCGAACCTCGGAACCAGTCATCGGACACCACGAACGCCGCCAGTCGCCGGACTTGCCTGCTGCATCGTGTCGCCACGACGGCTGCCTGTCTATCCAGCGGCGCTGTCACCCACGCCGGCAATCGGCATCAGGTAACGCGGTGCGATGAGGTTCTCTGCACACCGCTCGATCTGAGAATAAACGCGCCGAACGTGCCCACCTTCTGTTCTCTACGGTGCAGTAAGGGTCTGGCCTGGCCAGGTTGGGGGGACATTCCGTTACGTGCGGTCTGGTTGGCTGCCGTAGGGTCTGGTGGAATGGCGAGGACTGGGTACTGGAGGGGAGGTTGAGGTGGCCGACGAGCAAGCAGCCGACCTCGGGCGGGCGCGGGAGGGCGATGAATCGGCCAGGGTGCTGTTGGAGCGCCTGCACGACCCGGCCCGCGTCCTGGCCCTGTCCGACGGGGTGTTCGCCATCATCATCACGCTGCTGGTGCTGGAGATCCACGTTCCCGAGCTCACCCAGGGCCAGTCGCTGAACCAGGCGCTCAGGGAGATCCGGCCGTCGTTCGTCGCCTTTGTGATCAGCTTCGTCCTGGCCGGGATGTACTGGGTGGGCCATCGCGACCTGTTCGCCTTGATCCGCCGGACCGACCGCGGGCTGGTCTGGCTGAACATCCTGTACCTGCTGCCGCTGAGCCTGCTCCCCTTTGGTGCGGGCATGCTGGGCCGCTACGACCAGGAGCCGGTGGCCCTGCGCATCTACGGCCTGCTGCTGGTCGCGATCGCGGTCATGCGGGTGGTCATCTGGCTGTATGCCACCAACCGTCCGCATCTGCTGTGGCAGCGGCTCGATGACCGCCAGCGCCGGGCCGGGTTGGCCATCAACCTGTACCCGGGGCTGGTCTACCTGCTCGCGTTCCTGGTCGCCAAGGTCGCCCCGGGCGTGAGCCTGCTGATCTACGCCGTTGTCCCGGTGCTGTACTTCCTCAGCATCACGCTGCTGCGCAGCGGCCGGAGGCGGAACCAGGAGTACGCCGACTTCACCTGACCCACTCCAGGGGAGGTCAGGAGCCGTGCTCAGGCGAGCGCTTTGGCTTTCAGGCGGTCGAACTCGGCCTGGTCGATCGTGCCCGCGTCCAGCAGCTCCTTGGCCCGGGCGATCTGGTCGGCGGGTGTCGCCTCGCTCGGGGCGGCGGCGTTGCGAACGTTGCCGTCGAACTGCTGCTGAGCCTGCTGCTGGTGGGCAGCGTCCCGCTCGGCTATGCCCTTCCCCCGAGTGATCATGTAGACGATCGCGCCCAGGAAGGGCAGGAACACCAGGAACAGCACCCACAGCGTCTTGGCCACACCGGACAGGGAGTGGTCGCGGAACAGGTCGCTGAGGATGTGGAACAGGATCATGAGCCAGATCAACAGGAAGTAGAACCACAGGATCGACCAGAAGAAGTCGATGAACGAGACGTCAGCGACGATCATGGCGTCCTCCTCATGTTTGGTGCGCGAGGTTACCGGCCGTCCGGACACTACAATCCCGCCGGATGCGCAGGGCTCCGAAGGCAGGTCGTGAGTTCACCCGGAGGAGGTGATGCCGGACGTCCAGGTGGCGCCTATCGTTTGGCTGGGTCGCCTGACCCGGACGTACAGCGAGTTGCGCCTCGAGGGCCCCACGTGACGGGCGGCTCCCCGGTTCTCGCCCTCAAATGCTGAACTTCACGACTGTCAGGGTGGTGGATCTCCGATGACCGAAGGAACGGCTGGCAGCGATCAAGAGCAGGGAACGGGCAATCCGCGGCTCGCCATCCTGCTCGCCATGGCGATGTTCGTGCTGGTTGTCGACACATCGCTGATGAACGTGTCGATCGCAGCGGTGGTTCGGGATCTGGGCACCACTGTCAGCGGCGTCCAGTCGGCGATCGCGCTGGAGGCGCTGGTGTCGGCCGCGTTCATCCTGATCGGCAGCAAGGTCGGCGATCTCTTCGGGCGCAAACGGGCCTATGTGCTGGGGCTGCTCGGCTACGCCGTCGGCGCCCTGGCGATGGCCCTCGCCCAGGGCCTGACCGCGGTCATCATCTTCTGGGCCGTGCTGGGTGGGCTCGGCGCGTCGCTGCTGCTGCCGGCCATGCAGTCCCTCATCCACGGCAACTTCCAAGGCCCGGCCCAGCGCAGGGTGTACGCCCTGGTCGGGGCGGCGGCGGCGATCGCCGCGGCGGTCGGGCCGTTGCTGGGCGGGTTCATCACCACCTATCTGTCGTGGCGGGTCGGGTTCCTCCTTGAGGTCGTGGTCATCGGGGTCGTCCTATCCGGCATCAGACTGGTTCGCGACGTCCCCTACACCGGTGCTCGTGGCGTTGACCCCGTCGGTGCGGTCCTGTCGGTCCTGGGGATGGGCGGCATCGTGCTCGGCATTCTGGTGTGGCAGGAAGGCGGAGAATCGGTCGGGGCGCTCATTTTGATCGGGGCCGTCTCGCTGGCCGCCCTGGCCTGGTGGCTGGGGCGTCGCAAGCGCCAGGACAAGCCGACCCTGCTCGACCCCGAGCTGTTCCGGTCCAAGGTCTTCAGACTCGGGATCAGCGGGCAGCTGCTCCAGCAGGTCGCCCTGGGCGGGACGATGATCGCGCTGCCCATGTACCTGCAGATCGTGCTGGAGTACAACGCGATGCTGACCGGATTGACCGTCGCGCCGCTGTCGCTCAGCATGTTCGGGGTTGCCCTGCTGGCCGGCAAGAACGCCGCCGGACGGCGCCCCAGCGGCATCATCAGGGTGGGGTTCGCGCTGTTGACCGCCGGGTTGGTGGTGCTGGTCCCGCTGGTCCCCCGGGCCGACTCCGGCTGGTATCTCCTGGTCCCATTGATCATCGCCGGGTCGGGGTTGGGGTTGCTGGTGTCCCAGCTCAACAACTACACGCTGTCCCCGATCTCCGAGGAGCGGGTCAGCGAGGCCGCCGGGGTGAACTCGGCCGCCGGGTCCTTTGGGCTGTCGTTCGGGCTGGCGTTCGCCGGGGCCATCATGCTGGCCACGCTGTCCATCTCCTTCACCAACCTGGCCCAGCAGAGCACCGTGCTCGCCCCGGCCGAGCAACAGCACGTCGCCCAGGTGCTGGAGGACGACGCCGAGCTGGTCACCAACACCCAGCTCCAGGAGCTCCTGGCCGGCCAGCCCGAGGCGACCCAGGAGGAGATCATCCGCATCAACACCACCGCACGACCGGTCGCCCTTCAGGTGGCACTGCTGATTCCGATCCTGGCCGGCCTCATCGGGCTGTTCAACTCGTTCCGCATGATGCGCCTCCCAGACCCGGCGCCCTCGGGCTCCGCCGAAGGGATGGTATTGGGCTAGGTCCGCATCCACCGTCACAATCGCGCCCCGGATTCCAGGACCGTGGGTCTCAGACCGGTGGGTAGCGTTGATAGTCGGGGAAGTTCCCGAACAGCTGCTCGCCCGGCGGTCCCTGGGTGACGGCGTGGACGAGGAACTCCCCGCCGACGAAGGCGCCCTTCCAGGACGCCCCCCGGCCCCCGAACGGCTCGGCCTTGTCGCCGCGAGAGCGCGGCTTGTTGATGCCGATCTTGAAGGCGTGCACCTCGGCCGCGAACTGCCGGGCCTGCTGCTCGTCGTCGCAGGCGAGGGAGGCGACCAGGCAGCCGTTGGAGGCATTCATCTCGGCCACCAGCTCGGCCGGGGAGTCGACGAGCACGACCGTGTCCACCGGGCCGAACGGCTCGGCATGGCCAAGGGCGCTGGCCCCGGGCGGGTCCAGCAGGGCCACCGGTGGCAGGTAGGCCGAGGTGTCCTGGCCGGGCAGGAACCAGCCCTCCTCGAGCGAGCTCCGGAACAGCGGCGTCGCCGCCATCTGGATGGCCAGGTCGATCTCCTGGCGTAGCTCGGCCACCTTGGCGGCGTTGATGAGGGGACCGAAGTCCAGGTCGGGTGGCTGATCGTCGGGGTCGACCACCGCCAGCGGGTGGCCAAAGGCGAGTGACCGGGCGACCTGGAGATACATCGCGAGGAACTGGTCGAACAGCGTCCGCTGGACCACGTAGCGGGGGTAGGCGGTGCAGCGCTGCTTGCCGTACTCGAAGCCCTTCTTGAGGTGCGCCGCCAGGCCGTCCCAGTCGCTGAAGTCCCAGATCCCCCAGGCGTTGAGGCCTTCCTGCTCCAGCATGTGGCGCTTGTCGGTCTGGACCAGCTGGCTGGCGATCTGGCCGCCGGCGTCGCGGCCGCCCACGAAAGCCAGGCAGCCGATGTTGTCGCTGAGGACCAGGGCCGGTGACAGCCGCGAGCCCGAGCCACTCAGCAGGGTGACGGGGAGATCGCAGCGGCGCATGAGCGCGGCCGACAGGGTCAGCGCGCAGAGCCCGCCGTCGGTCGGTGTCTTGGCGATCACCGCGTCGCCGGCGAGGAGCTGGACCAGCATGGCGTGGACCAGCACGCTCAGCGGGTAGTTCCAGGAGGCGATATTGGAGACCGGGCCGGCCAGCGGCTGGCGGCCGGCCACCATCGGCTCGATCTCCTCCAGG
>JASLIH010000414.1 GCA_030152105.1 Actinomycetes bacterium | reverse complement strand
CCCCTGGAATACTGGTGAACGGCTCAGCGCTGGCGTTGCTGAGCCGGGATGACGGGTGAACGAGCTGTGGGAGCTGAGGAGATGGAGTACTGGACGCCGGCGAGGGCGCTGGTGGTGGTGGCGCATCCGGATGACATTGAGTTTGGGTGTGCGGGAACGGTTGCTCGTTGGGTGCATGAGGGGGCGCATGTGACCTATGCGCTGGTGACCAATGGGGCGGCGGGGTCGAGTGATCCGGAGATGACCCGGGAACGGCTGGCGGAGTTGCGGGAGGCGGAGGCTCGGGCGTCGGCCAAGGTGGTGGGGGTCGACCAGGTGGAGTTCCTGGGGTACGAGGATGGGCTGCTGGAACCGACGCTTGAGGTTCGGGAGCGGATTGTTCGACTGATTCGGCGGGTGCGGCCGGAGGTGGTGGTGACCACTGATCCGACGACCCGGTACTTCGCGGACCGGTACATCAACCATCCGGATCATCGGGCGGCGGGGGAGGCGACGCTGGCGGCGGTGATCCCGGGGTCGGACACGCGGTTGGCGTATCCGGAGCTGTTGGAGGAGGGGCTGGAGCCGGTCAAGCTGACTGGGGTCTGGGTGATGATGAACATGGAGCCGAACCTGGTCGTGGACATCGGCGAGTTCATCGACCAGAAGATCGAGAGCCTGGCCTGCCATGTCACGCAGGTTGGTGAGGACTTTGGTCAGGAGCAGGGGTTCGTGCGGGGCATGGCGGAGTTCTCGGCGGCCGACCAGCCGTTCCGGTATGGGGAGGCGTTCCGGGTGTTCCGGTTCGACCTGCCGTGGGAGCCTCAGGCCGACCCGGAGGCGCCGCTCAGCGAGGCGTAGCCCGGAGCCCAGCCGGCGGACCGGGGGGGCCGGCCGCCTCGGCGTCGAGCCGGTGGTCGAGCTCCCGGTCTCCTAGATCAGGGTGAGGCGGACGTCGACGTTGCCGCGGGTGGCCCTTGAGTAGGGGCAGCGCTGGTGGGCCTTGGCGAGCAGGGACTCGGCCTGGTCGCGGGGGAGGTCGGGGATGGCGACCCGGAGCTCGACGTCGAGGGCGAAGCCGCCTTCGGGGTGCTTGGCCAGGGCGACCAGGGCGGTGACGGTGGTCTGGCCGGGGGTGAGCTTCTCCATGCGGGCGACCGAGGCGAGGGCGTTGTCGAAGCAGGCGGCGTAGCCGGCGGCGAACAGCTGCTCGGGGTTGGTGCCCTCACCGGAGCCGCCGACCTCCTTGGGAGGGTTGATCTGGACGTCGATGGCGCCGTCCGAGGACCAGGCGTGGCCGTTCTTGCGGCCGCCGGTGGCGGTCGCTTCGGCGGTGTAGAGCACGTCCATGGGTTCCTCCTGGGGGTCGCGGTCCGGGCCCCCCTGGCCATCATGCCGGAGGCAGGCCGCCGTCGCCGTTCGAGGGCGGAGGGAGCGGGTCGCCGGCGACGACCTCGGCGGCGACCTCGCTGACGCGGCGGCGGCGGGCCCGGGCGGCCTTGCGGAGGCGGTCGAAGGCTCCGGCCGGGTCGAGCTGCTCGCGTTCCATCAGGATGCCCTTGGCCTGCTCGATCACGACCCGGTGGTGGAGGGCGTGCTCCAGCTGGCCGATGAGCTGGGCATCGCGCTCGGCTTCGGCGGCCGTCCTGATCAGGGAGGCGACCACGCCGGCGTAGACGTACAGCGACTCGACCTCCTGGGCCAGCCAGGGCCGGCCGGGGCGCCGGACCGCGGTGAGGGTACCGGCGGGGCCGGCCGGGCCCTCGACCGGGACGCAAAGGAGGCTGTTGACCCCGGCCAGCCCGGGCAGGGCGGCCAGGGTGGGCCAGCGGCCGTCGCCCGGCAGGTCGGCGGTGCGAACCGGCTCGCCGCCGGCCAGGACCTCGAGCGACGGGCCGGACCAGAGCTGGGGGGCGGCGTCCTCCAGGACCTGGGAGAGGTCACCCGCGGCGACCGCCTCGCGCAGCTCGCCGGTCTCGTCGACCAGGACCAGCGCGACCCCGGCGACCAGGAACAGCCGGGTCGCCGCGACCAGCGCCGGGCGCACCACCGACCCCAGCGCGTCCCCGCCGGGGGCCAGGGGCTGCGCCGCCGCCGTCTCCTCCAGTCCGTCCTCGTAGTCCTCCATACCCCTCTCCTGCATACCACTCTCCTGCTGGCCTTCGGTTGCCGCCTGGGCGCTCGCGGGCGTGCGTCGATGGACCGGCGGCGTCCTCTACTGATGCAACGCGCGACCGGCCCATGCATTACGCGTGCTGGTCCGGGGCAAGATTGCCGGCAACACGGGACATCCACGACACAAGGGGCCGTCCATGCGGTTGCGGGCATCGGCCACCGCGGCCCGGCACGAGGACATCCTGGAGCTGGAACCGCTGCTGCGTCGGGTCGTTGGCGCGCGCGTGCGCGACCGGGACACGGTCGACGACCTGGTCCAGGAGGCGCTGGCCCGGGTCATCGCCGTGCGCGAGCGCCTCGACGACGAGGCGGTCGCCCCCTACGCCATCGTGACCGCCCGCAACCTGGTCACCTCCCTGGCCAGGGAGGAGGAGCGGGGCCGACGCCACCGGCCGCGCCTGGTCGACCCGAGCGAGCCCGAGCGGCCCGAGGACGCCGCCCTGCGGAACGAGGAGGCGGCCGCGGTCGAGGCCGCCCTGGCCGGGCTGCCCGACCACGAGCGGGAGGTGGTGGTGGCCCACGAGGTCGACGGGGTCGACACCGCGACCCTGGCCGAGGCCAGGAGCTCGACCCCGGGTGCGGTCGGGGTCCAGCTGGCCAGGACACGGGCCCGGCTGCGCCTCGACTACCTGCTGGCCCTGCGCCGGGTCGAGCTGCCGACGGCGCGCTGCCGGCCGGTGCTGCTGGCTCTGTCCGCGGGCGACCGGCGCCGCCAACTCGCCCTGGACGCTGGCGGGCACCTCATGCAGTGCCCGACCTGCGCGTCGCTGAGCCGGCCGCTGGTGGAGCGGCGGCGGTCGATCGCGGTGCTGCTGCCGCTGCTGGCCCTGTGGTGGCTGTGGCGGCGGATCCAGGCCTGGGCACGTCGCCGGCCGGTCATGGCCTCGGTGACGGCGGTGTCGGCCGTCGC
>JASLIH010000359.1 GCA_030152105.1 Actinomycetes bacterium | reverse complement strand
CGCCAGCGGCCTGGGCGGGCGTGTCGGCCCGGGGCCGGCAGGCGGGCGCGGAACAGGTACAGCAGCCCCAGGAGGGGTGCCAGCAGCACCCCGGCGGTCGGTGGCTGGGTGGTGGTCACCGGCAGCTGGGTGGTCGTGGTCGCCCCGGCGGTGGTGGTCGGGGCGAGCGCGGCCGTTGTGGTGGTGGTGGTCGCCTCGAGGGTGGTCGTGGTCGGCGCGGCCGTGGTGGTCGTGGGCTCGACCGTGGTCGTCGGGGCGACCGAGCTGACCGGGGCCGGCGGGGGCTCGGTGGTTGTTGGCGCAAGGGAGGGCGCTGGCGGGGCCGGGGTGGCCGGCGGGCCGGTGGTCCTGGGGACGGTGGCCGGGATGGTCGCCCGAGGGGCCGCCTCCGTGGTCGGAGCCTGGGCGGCCAGGGCGATCGGGGACTCGCCGGGAGATGGCTCCTGGGGCACGGTGCTGGTGGACGAGGACCCGGGGCCGGCGCTGGAGGAGACCACCGACGGTGGGTCGGCAGGGGGCGGCGGGCTGGTGGTCTCGGCCGGGAGCTGCTGGACGGCCGAGGGGGCCAGGGGCGCCTTGGGGACCAGCGCCGCCGACGCGACCAGGGCGGCCAGCACGGCGAACGTCAGCCCGAAGGCGACCAGCATGAGACGCCAGGGCAGTCGGTGTTCGGCCAGGTGGCGGGGGATACGTGGTGGCATGACTCGTCCTCGGCTCCGGATTCTACGGATTGACCGATCCAATGGGAAATCGCCATCGGTCATCATGGGGTGGGGAGGACAGGCACCGAGGAGGCGAGGGCGTGGGCGACCGGGACGGCGGACTGCTGGCGGTCCGGGGAGCGCGGCTGGTCGACGTCGAGGCCGGGAAGGTCCTCGAGGGAGGGGGGCTGCTGGTCAGGGGCGAGCGGATCGAGAGGCTGCTCGGCCCCGGCCAGCCGCCGCCCGAGGGCGCCGAGGTCCTCGACCTGGCCGGGCACACCCTGCTCCCGGGGCTGATCGACTGCCACACCCACCTGGTGGGCGAGCTCCAGGGGTCCGGGATCCCGGCGGTCGACCGCAGCGCCGCCCAGGAGGCCCTGAGCGGGGTCGGCAACGCGCGGGCCACGGTGCTGGCCGGGTTCACGACCGTGCGCGACGTCGGCACCTTCCGGGCGTTCGTGGACGTGGCCCTGCGCGACGCGATCCGCGACGGCACCGTGACCGGGCCGCGGATGGCGGTGGCGGGGGCGTATGTGACCGTGCCCGGCGGCGGCGGGTCGGTCACCGGCCTGGCCCCCGACATCGAGCTGCCCCTCGACCTCCGCTTCGGGGAGGCGGCCTCCCCGGAGGAGGTCAGGCGGCGGGTCCGGGCGATCCTGTACGGCGGGGCCGACTTCATCAAGGTGATCGCCACCGGGGCCGTGCTCGCCCTCGGGACCCGGCCCGGCGCCCCCGAGCTGTCCGAGGCCGAGCTGGCCGCAGCGGTCGAGGAGGCCGCCGCCCAGGGCACCCATGTGGCCGCCCACGCCCACGGCACCCAGGGCATCGTCAACGCCGCCAGGGCCGGGGTCCGCTCGATCGAGCACGGCTCGCTGCTGGACGACGAGGCGGCCGGCCTGCTGGCCGAGCGCGGCACCTACCTGGTCGCCGACATCTACAACGGCGACTACATCGCCTCCGAGGGGGCGCGGCAGGGCTGGCCGGCCGAGACGCTGGCCAAGAATGAGGCCACCACCCAGGCCCAGCGCGACGGCTTCGCCAAGGCGGTCAAGGCCGGGGTGAAGATCGCCTACGGCACCGACAGCGGCGTCTACCCGCACGGCTGGAACGCCAGGCAGCTGCCGTACATGGCCCGCCACGGGATGACCACGATGGGCGCCGTCCAGTCGGCGACGGTGGTCGCGGCCGAGCTGCTCGGCTGGCGGGACCGGGTCGGGGCGCTGGCCCCGGGCCGCCTGGCCGACGTGATCGCCGTGCCCGGCAACCCTCTGGACGACCTCGGGCTGCTGGCCGAGGTCCCCTTCGTCATGCTGGGCGGCCGGGTGCTCAAGTGGGCGGGGCGGGACCCGCGTGCCCCGCTGTCGGGCACAGGGCCATACTTTCCGGCGTGACCTCTGCCACCACCTCCAGCCTCGTCGGCCGGGCCGATGAGCTGAGCCGCCTGCTCGGCCTGCTCGACCGGGCCGAGCGCGGGCGCCCGGCGGTCGGGCTGATCGCCGGGGATGCCGGGGTGGGCAAGACCCGGCTGCTGGACGAGCTGGCCACCCGGGCCGGCGGGGCCGGCGTCCGGGTGCTGGTCGGCGGCTGCATGGAGGTCGGCGACGTCGGCCTCCCGTATGTCCCCTTTGTCGACGCCTTCCGCGACCTCGGCACCCGCCCGGGCGAGGCCGAGGTGGCCGCCCCGCTGGCCGCGGCCCTGCCGAGCCTGGGCCGGCTCCTGCCCGAGCTGGCCACCGAGTCCCGGCCGGTCCCCCCACCCGGGGACGGCTTCGAGCGGGTCCAGCTGTTCGACGGGGTGCTGTCGCTGCTGGCCCGCCTCTCCGAGCTGGCCCCCCTGCTGCTGGTCATCGAGGACCTGCACTGGGCCGACCGCTCCACCCGCGACCTGCTGGCGTTCCTGGTCCGGACCCTGCGGGGCGGCCGGGTGGCCCTGGTCGCCAGCTACCGCTCCGACGAGCTCCACCGCCGCCACCCGCTGCGCCCACTGCTGGCCGAGCTGGTCCGCCTTCCCGACCTGGAGCGCATCGAGCTGGCCCCCTTCGGCCGGGCCGAGCTGGCCGAGCACCTCCAGGCGGTCGCCGGCCAGCCGGTCCCCCCGGCGGTGGTCGACCGCATCCTGGCCCGTTCCGAGGGCAACGCGTTCTTCGCCGAGGAGCTGGTCGCGGCCGGGGCCATCCGAGCCGACATCGCCCTGCCCGACGCCCTCGCCGACGTGCTCCTTGGCCGCATCGAGGCCTTGTCCGAGCTGGCCCAGGACGTCCTCAAGGTGGCCGCCGTGGCCGGTCGCCGGGTCGGGCACCAGCTGCTGGTGGCGGCCTCGGGGCAGCCCGAGGACGAGGTCGAGCGGGGCCTGCGTGACGCCATCGCCGGGCAGGTGCTGGTGGCCAGCGCGGCCACCGAGAGCTACCGGTTCCGCCACGCCCTGCTCCAGGAGGCGGTCTACGGCGACCTGCTCCCGGGCGAGCGGACCCGCCTCCACGCCACCTACGCGCGCCTGCTGGCCGCCGGCGACCCCGACGGCGACGACCCCTCGGCCTCGGCGGCCGAGCTGGCCTGGCACTGCCTGGCCAGCCACGACCTCCCCGGCGGGCTGGCCGCGCTGGTCAGGGCGGCCAACCACGCCGCCAGCGTGTTCGCCCCGAGCGAGGTCTACCGGCACCTGACCCAGGCCCTGGAGCTGTGGCCCCGGGTGCCCGACGCCGCCGCCGTCGCCGGCGTCGACCGGTTCGAGGTGCTGGTCCGGGCGGCGGAGGCGGCCAGCCACTCGGGTGAGTTCCGGCAGGCCGTGGGCCTGGCCAGGGAGGCTGTGGAGACGGTCGACGAGGAGAAGGAGCCGCTGCGGGCGGCCGAGACCTACGAGCGGCTGAGCGGCTACGTGCTCGACGCCGAGCTGGAGCTGGAGCGGGTCGAGGAGCAGATGCTGGCCGCCGCCCGGCGGGCGGTCGAGCTGGTGCCCGAGCAGCCGCCGACCCCACTGCGGGCACGGGTGGCCGCCGGCCTGGCCCGCTCCCTGCTGGTGACGCGCGACTTCGAGGGGGCCAGGCGCTGGGGCGAGGAGGCGCTGACCGTGGCCAGGGCCGCCGGCAGCATCAGTGACGAGGCCATGGCGCTGGTCGTCCTGTCGTTCCTGGAGCTGCGCTTCGGCGACGTGGAGACGGCCCGCCAGCTGCTACGGGTTGCCGACGAGGCGGCCGCCGCCGCCGGCAACCGGCCGCTGGAGCTGGAGGCCCGCCACGCCCTCGGGTTGTTCGAGCTCGACCTCGGCAACCTGGCCGCGGCCTGCACCGCCCTGGACCAGGCGACCGAGCTGGCCGCGCGCAGCGGCCTGGCCTGGAGCGGCTATGGGATCGACAGCCGGGTGCTGCGCTGCATCGCCCACTACGCGGCCGGGAGCTGGGACGAGGCCGAGCGCGTGGCCGCCGCGGCCGACGAGCGCCGGCCGGCGGTGTCGGCGGCCGCCCTCTACGTCGAGGTAGGGCGGGGCCGCGCCGCCGCCGCCGAGCGGCTGGCCCGCCTCGCCCCCTACCGCGCCGCCGACCCGTACGTCGCCTACCTGGCCGGCGGCTGCGAGGCCGACCTGGTCCGCTGGCGGGGCGAGCTGGAGCGCTCCAGCGAGCTGGCCCGCGAGACCCTTTCGACCCAGGAGGAGGCCGGCGCCCCCTGGGTGCTGAGCGCGATCTGGCCGGCCGCCCTGGCCCTGGCCGCCGAGGGCGACATGGCGGAGCGGGCCAGGGCGGCCGGCGACCAGGCGGCGGTCAAGGAGCACCAGGCGATCGGCGAGGACCTCCTGGCCCGGGCCCGGGCGGCGCTCCAGCGGGCCAGGGACAAGGGGCGCCAGGTCGGCCCCGAGGCGGTGGCCTGGCTGGCCAGGGCCGAAGCCGAATGGACCCGGGTCGAGGGCCGGTCCGACCCGGCCGGCTGGGCGGCCGCGGCCGACGCCTTCGGCTACGGCTACCTGTACGAGGAGGCCAGGTGCCGCTGGCGCCTGGCCGAGGCGCTGCTGGGCGACGGCCGCCGTCTGGAGGCGGCCGAGGCGGCCAGGGCGGCCCACGAGATCGCCGAGCGGCTGGGTGCCAGACCGCTCCTGGCCGAGCTGGAGGCCCTCGGCCGCCGGGGCCGGCTCGACCTCGGCGTCGAGCCGCCCGGCCAGCCCGGCGCCGCCGCCCCCGGCCTCACCCCCCGCGAGCTGGAGGTGCTCCGCCTGGTGGCCGCCGGCCGCTCCAACGGCCAGATCGCCGAGGCCCTGTTCATCAGCCGCAAGACGGCCAGCGTCCACGTCTCCAACATCCTGGCCAAGCTGGGCGTGCACACCAGAACCGAGGCGGCCGCCGCAGCGCACCGCCTCGGTCTGGACGATCTCCCCGACTAGGTGGCCGTGACCGTCACCTGCCGGGTGGTGCTTGCCGCCTTGCCCCAGCCGTCGGTGACGGTGAGGGTCACCGTCCAGGTGCCGGCCGACGGGAAGGTGTGCGACAGGGCCGACGAGGTGCTGGTGGCGGTGCCGTCACCGAAGTTCCACAGGTAGGTGAAGGTGTCGCCGGTGTTGGGGTCGGCCGACCCGACGCCGCTGAGGTTGCAGACCAGCCCGGTGCAGGCCGGCGGGTTGATCACCGGCGTCGGGGCCGCGTTGCCCGCCGGCTCGGTGATGGTCACCGTCCGGGTGGTGGTCCCGGTCAGGCCGTACTCGTCGCGCACGGTCAGCGTCACCGTGTAGGTGCTGGCGCTGGTGTAGGTGTGGGTCGGCACCGAGCCCGAGCCGGTGCGGCCGTTGCCGAAGCTCCAGGAGTAGGTGAGCGTCGGCGCGTTCTCGTCGGTCGACCCGCGGCCGTCGAAGGCGCAGACGTTCTGGCTGCAGGAGACCGTGAAGCTGGCCGTCGGGGCGACGTTGCCGGCCGGGGCCGACACGGTCACGTTCACGTCCCGGGGCACCGGCTGGACCTGCCCGTAGGCGTCGACGGCCCGCGTCCGCACCTTGTAGGCGCCCGACGGGATCACCGGCGTGGTGTAGGAGTAGTTCGACCCTGGGGTGCCCGGGCTGTTGAGGAAGGCCGAGCGCCAGCTCTCGGTGGTGCTGGTGAAGGTGCCGCTGGAGCTCATGTACTGGCCGGCGCTGTTGACCACCGCGACCTGGACCGAGCCCATGGCGGTGTCGTCCTCGGCCCGGCCGCTGACGAAGATCCGCGCCTCGGTGAAGGCCGTGCCCTCGGTCGGGGAGGCCAGGGTGTCGCTCAGCCACGGGTCGAGGTCGCCCGGGTAGACCAGGTACCTGGCCGTGGCTCCAGAGGTCGAGGTGTCCTGCTGGCCGGCGGTGTCGACCGCGAACGCGGTCACCGCGAACTCACCCTTGGTCGGCAGGTTCACCCCCAGCGTCCAGGTCGTGCTGGTCGCGTTGGGCGAGGCCAGCGTGGCCGGGATGGTGGCGAAGGCCGCCGCCATGGTGCCGTTGGGCTGCACGTAGCGGCCGGTGTCCTGGTCCTCGAGGGCGACCCGGACGCTGGCCACGCCGATGTCGTCGGTGGCCGTGCCGGCCAGGTCGAGGTGCAGCACCTCGATGCTGGAGTCGGTGCCGGTGAAGTTGAGCAGCCCGTTGGGGAAGTTGTCCCCGGCCACCTGGGCGTTGACGGTCAGGCGGCCCTGGTTGGTCGACGAGGTGGTCAGGCCGATCTCGTCGGTGGCCCGGACGCTGAACGAGTACTGGCCCGGGGTGAGGTTGAACGGCGTCTGGTAGGTCCAGTTGTAGCTGGTGTTGTTGATGTTGGCCGGGGAGATGCGGTACCAGCCGGCGATCACGTCGGTGCCCCAGGTGCCGTCGGAGGCGAGCTGCTCCCTGGTGGTGTTGTTGCGCAGGGAGATCTCGACGTTGACCAGGTCGTCGGTGTCGTTGGCGGTGCCGCTGAAGGTGAGGCGGCCGCCGGGGGTCACGGTGTAGGCGGGGGCCGCGGTGGGCGGGGTCATCGGCGCCGGCGAGTTGATCGCCACCGTCGGGGCGACCCCGGTCGAGGTGATCAGCCAGTCGCGGGTGGCGCTGCGCAGGTCCGACTGGCCGTTGTTGTCGATCGCCGTGGCCGACATGCGCCACTCGCCCTCATGCGGCAGGGTGACCTCGTACTGCCAGGTGGCCGAGGTCGCCCCGACCACGTCGGGGGTGCCCCGGAAGGTGTTGAAGCTGGACGAGACCGACCCGTCCTCCTGGAGGTACTGGTTGTTGTCGTCGCGGAACCAGTAGGTCAGGGCGTTGACGCCCTTGTCGTCGTTGGCCGTGCCCGTGGCGATGAAGGTGGTGCTGGTCAGCACGCTCCCGCCCGGCCCGTTGATGCTGGTGGTCGGGGTCTGGTCGTCGATGCTGAAGGACTCGAACTTCTTGATCGCCTTGGTGGCGTCGCTGCCCCCGGTGACGGCGAAGGTCTTGGCCATCACCTGGAGCTCGCGGTTGCCGGTGATGGTGACCGGCAGCGACCAGGCCGTCGAGGTCGCGTTGGCGGAGGCCAGCGAGGCGTAGACGTTGTTGACGCCGCCCCAGGTGACCAGGTCGTCCTGGAGGTACTGCTTGGTGCTGCGGTCCTGGATCTCGACCTGGACCCGGCGGACCCGGCCGGGCGCGGTGGCCTGGCCGTCGATCACGAACTGGACGCCGGAGGCGACCACGCGGCCCTCGAGCGGGTTGACGACGGTGGTGTCGATCGGCGAGGGGGCCGGGTTGGAGTTGAAGTCGTAGAAGGCGACCCGGCCGGTGTTCTTGCCGCCCTGGTACATGCCGTCGCCGCCGACGAACAGGCCGCGGGCGGTGGCCTCCATGGCCTTGTTGCCCTCGAAGGAGTTCGAGCCCGGGTTCCACTCCAGCGCCTTGCCGTCGGCCGGGTTGAGGGCGCCGATGTGGTCGCGGCGGACCACCGCGTCGCCGAGGCCGTAGCCGGCCAGGCCCTGCCCGGTGCCGTAGCCGACGTTGTCGAGGCCGGGCCAGGGGTCGGGGGCGGTGGGCGACTCCTCGAAGCCGAAGTGCCCGCCGACGTAGACGGCCCGCTCGGTGATGGCCACCGAGTAGACGCTGTCGAAGTGGCGCGAGACCCACAGCGGCTGGACGTTGTCGTTCCCGGCCACCGGGAAGGCGACGGCGGTGTCGTTGATCGGCGGGCGGTCGCCGCCGGAGCCGCTGGTGACCACGAAGTACTGGTCGTTGGGGGCGATGTCGCCCCCGTAGGCGCGCTGGATGCCCCCGACGAACTGGAGGTTGTCGTCCCACAGGCGGGTGCGCCAGGGCAGCAGCTGGTTGGTCTGGGTGCTGATCAGGCCGACGCCGTAGCGGTCCTGGTCGGCGATCTTGCGGCCGGTGTGGACGACGAGGAGCTTGGTGTCGTCATGGGTGAGCTTGAGCTGCTGGACGGTGAGCATGCCGTTGACGCCGATGCCGCCGGACATGTTGTTGACGAAGCCGGGCACCACCGCGCCGGTGGCGCCGTTGACGGCCACAAGACCCACCCGGGCGGTGCCGTTCACGGTCTGGAAGTTGCCACCCACGTACAGCGTCGAGTTGGTGGCGGCCAGGGCGGTGGCCTGGGCGCTGGCGTTGGCCGTGAAGCCGGCCACCGGGGCGCCGGTGGTGAGGTTGAGCGAGGCGATCTTGCGCTTGGTGACGCCGTTGACGGTGTTGAAGGAGCCGGCGACGTACAGCTTGGTGCCGTCGGGCGAGGACTCGACGGCGCTGACCCCGCCCCCGCCGAAGGTCGGCCGGAACGCGGTGTCGATCAGCCCGGTGCTCCAGTTGTAGGAGGCCAGGAAGCGCTGGTTGACCACCGCGGTGTTGCCGGTGGTGTTCTGCAGCGAGGAGAAGGTGCCGGCGATGAAGACGCGCTGGCCGACGACCTCGATGTCCCAGATCTCGCCGGTGCTGATCCGGGGCGTGTTGGTCCGGGGCGTGCTCGGCACCAGGCCGGTGTGGCCCGGGACCGGCTGGGCCGCATCCGCAGGTGGCGCCGCCACCAGGCCGACGGCGAGGGTCGCGAGGACGATCGCGATCGCGGCGACGATGGCGAGCAGTCGGGTGCTGCGGAGGGTGGCGCTTGGCACGTGGTCTCCCGGGGTGGATGGGCGATATTGCTGGACGTCCACCGGATGCTAAGGAGCCTGTCCCACGCGGGAACCATGCATCGTACGTAGCCGGGGTCAGGCATCGGCGGGGAAGCGGCTCGCCCTGCCCGCTTATCTCCTCCTTATCCGGGTCCTTGCAGGCTCAACAAGGTTTGGGCCGTTCGCGCCGCCGCGACTGGGAGGGCCGATGATCTCCAGAGCTCTGTCCGCACGCCGCCTGCTCGTCCTGCTCCTGCTGGCGATGGTCGCCCTGCTCCCGGCGACGGCCGGGGCGGCCACCTTCCCCGACACCATCAGCCTGCCCGACGGCTGGCAGCCCGAGGGCATCGCCGCCGGCCGGGGCACCTCGCTGTACGCCGGGTCGATCCCGACCGGGGCCATCTGGAAGGGCGACGCCAGGACCGGCCGGGGCGACGTGCTGGTCGAGGGCCAGCCCGGCCGCGCCGCCATCGGCATCAAGGTCGACCGGCGCAACCGGCTGTTCGTGGCCGGCGGTCCCACCGGGATGGCGTTCGTCTATGACGCCCGGACCGGCGAGGACCTGGCCAGCTACCGGCTCACCCCCGAGGGCACCGCCGCCACCTTCGTCAACGACGTGGTCGTGACCGGCAAGGGCGCCTTCTTCACCGACTCGCTGAACCAGCAGCTCTACGTCGTGCCGTTCGGCCGCGGCGGCCGGCTGCCCGGCCAGGACAAGGTCCGGGTCCTGCCCCTGACCGGCGACCTCGTCTATGTCGCCGGGTTCAACCTCAACGGCATCGCCGCCGACCGCGGCGGCCGGGCGCTGCTGGCCGTGCAGTCCAACACCGGCCTGCTGTTCCGGATCAACCCCCGCACCGGCGTGACCCGCCAGGTCGACCTGGGCGGGTCCAGCCTGACCAACGGCGACGGCCTGCTGCTGACCGGGCGGGTGCTGTTCGTGGTCCGGAACCAGATGAACCAGATCGACGTGGTCAAGCTCAACCGGTCGCTCGACCGGGGCAGGGTGGTGGCCACGCTCACCGACCCGGACTTCGACGTCCCGACCACCATCGCCTTCCAGGCCGGGCGCCTGTACGCGGTCAACGCCCGCTTCGGCACCACCGACCCGCAGCCGGCCCGCTACGACATCGTCCGCGTGGGCTGACCCGGGGGGCCGGCGGGCGGCGCCCCTGAGCCGGTGGGAATCGGGGACGGCCCAGGTGGATTCTCCGACGGTGAGGCGAACCACGAGCCTCGGCCGGCAAAGGAGCGAACCACGTGACCGTCACCAGGCTGGAGGTCCGACAACCGGCCCCCGGGCCGGGGCGGCCCCAACGTCCTCAGCGGCCCCGGCAGGCCCAGCGGCCGCAGCAGTCCCAGCGGCCACGGCAGTCCCGGCCGCCCGAGCAGGCCCCCGAGGCCGCGGGACCACCGGTGGCGCCGGCCAGACCGCTCAGCCGCACGGCCCGGCGGGCGGCCGCCGAGGACGCCAAGCTGCTGGCCGCGATCCGGGTGCTGCTGTCCAACCCGTCGGTGTTCCCGCGGGTCTTCTACCTGGTCTTCGGGTTCGCGGCCATCACCTCGCTGGGGGTGGCCCTGGCCGGGCTGGTGCCGCTGCCGTACGGGTTCCACTACGCCGTCATCCCGGCCTTCGCCATCATGGTCCTGCTCGGCATCCGCTACCCGGCCTGGGGCAAGCGGGCCCTGATCGGCCTGCTGGCCGGCATGATCGCCACCGGCGTCTACGATCTCCTGCGGATCGGCCTGATGTTCGCCGGGCTCTGGGGCGACCCCATCCCCAGCATCGGCCGCCTCGCCCTCAACGACCCCAACACCCAGTGGTACTGGGGCTACGTCTGGCGGTTCATCGGCAACGGCGGCGGCATGGGCGTGGCCTTCGCCATGCTGCCCTGGCGGGGGGTCAAGCTCGGCATCGCCTACGGCACCGCCGTCTGCCTTGGCCTGGTCGCCCTCCTGTACTTCTTCCCCGTGGCCCAGCTGCACTTCTTCGCCCTGACGCCGCCGACCGCGGCCGGCGGGATGGCCGGCCACTGGGTCTACGGGGCCGTCCTCGGGTGGCTCACCGCCCGCTGGCTGCCACCGGTGGGCCGCCGCCGGCGCCCGGCCCGGGACCGTCGCGACCGTGACGATGACCGGGCCGGCCCCCCCCAGCGCGAGGCCACCGTGCTGGTCGCCGTGCCCGACCAGCCGGTGGGCGGCCACGGCGCCATCGCCGCCGGCCCCGACCTGACCCTGCCAGGCGGCCGGCTGTCCTCGGACGAGCTGTACACGGTCAAGTGCTCCCTCCAGCAGCCGCCACGGGCCCACGGGTTCGCCTCCGACCACTGGACACTGCGCCGGGTGGCCATGGTGGTGGAGCGGGCCACCGGCGTCCGCGGCTGGCAGCCGGCCGAGCTGCTCGGCCTGCTCGAGGCCCTCGACCTCGACCTGCACCTACGCGAGCAGCGCGACCAGCCGCGCCAGCAGGGCGCCCGCCGGGGCACCCGGACCACCCTGGTCTCCTAGCCGGGGCGCCGCCGTAGGATGGGCGGCATGGAGGCTGGCGGGGACGCGCTCACCGCGGCCGGCCTGGCCGGGCTGGCCGGCACCAGCGAGTCCGAGATCGGCCGGATGGTGGACCTCGGTGTCCTGGTCCCCAGGGACGGGCCGGCCCCGTTCCTGGCCCGCGACCTGCACAAGCTCCGCCTGGCCATGGCCTGCGAGCGGGCCGGGCTGCCGATGGACGGGATCGCCGCGGCCATCCGGGCGGGCCGTCTGTCGTTCGCGTTCCTGGAGGCCTCGCCCTACCACCGCTGGGCGGTGCCGTCGGACCGGACCTACCGGCAGGTGAGCACCGAGACCGGGATCCCTCTCGACGACCTGCGGGGGATGCTGGAGTCGATGGGGTTCGCCTCGACCTCGCCGGACGAGACGATGCGCGAGGACGAGCTCGAGGTCGTCCCGGTGGTGCGCCTCGGCATCTCCAGCGGGCTCCTCGACCCGGCCTGGATGGCCAGGGTGGGCCGGGCCTACACCGAAGGGCTGCGGCTGGCCGCCCAGGTCGAGAACGAGGCCTATCGGGCCCGGTTCGAGGAGCCGGTGCTGCGGGCCGGGCTTGGCCAGCGCCGGGCGATGGAGCTGGCCTCGGAGCTGGCCGCCGAGTTCCTGCCGCTGGTCGACCGGGCCGTCATGGGCATCTACCGCCGCCAGCAGGAGCTGGTCTGGACCGAGCACCAGGTGCTGAACGTCGAGGCCGCCCTCGAGGAGGCCGGCGCTGTCGTCCGGCCGGAGCGGGTGCCGGCGATGTGCTTCCTCGACCTGGCCGGCTACACCCGGCTCACCGAGGAGCGGGGCGACCAGGCGGCCGCCGAGCTCGCCGGCGACCTGGCCGTGCTGGTCGGGCGCTCGTCGCGGGCGCACGGGGGCACGCCGGTGAAATGGCTCGGCGACGGCGTCATGCTCTATTTCCGCGAGCCGGCCGGGGCCGTCGAGGCCGCCCTCGGCATGGTCGGCGAGGTGCCCGAGGCCGGGCTTCCCCCGGCGCATGTGGGCGTCGCCGCCGGCCCGGTTGTCGTCCAGGGCGGCGACTACTTCGGCCGCACGGTCAACCTGGCCTCCCGGGTCGCCGCCCGCGCCGACGCCGGCCAGGTCCTGGTCACCGCCACGGTGGCCGAGGCGGCCTCCCCCGGCGGCGTCGTCTACGCCGACCTGGGCGACCTTCAGCTCAAGGGCTTCGCCGCCCCGGTCCGGGTGCTGGAGGCCAGGCGGGCCTGACGCTCAGCCGCAGACCGGCTTGAGGTGGGGATACGGGTTGACCGGGCCGCCGCCGATGTGGACCTCGAAGTGGACGTGGGGGGCGGTGTACCGGGCGTTGCCGGTCTGGCCGTTGTAGGCGATCAGCTGGCCGGCCCGGACCCGGGCGCCGGTGGAGACGGCGTAGCCGGAGAGGTGGGCGTAGAAGTACTCGACCCCGTTGTCGCCCTGGAGGTACAGCTGGATGCCGCCGTTGGTGCTGCTCGACTCCCGGCTGACCACGCCGTTGACGAAGGCGAAGACCCGCGCCCCGAGGGGGGCCATCACGTCGGTGCCCTGGTGGCGACGGCCGCCGGAGCGGGCCGCGCCCCAGCTGTCGACGTAGGAGTAGGGGCGCTCCAGGATGCAGGCCTTCCCGGAGGCGCTGACGCCGCCCCCGCCACCGCCGCCGCTGGGAGGCGGGGTCGGGGCGACCTTGGTGGCCGCCTTGCGGCGCTGCTCCAGCCGGACCAGGCGCGCCTCCAGGGCCTTGGCCTCCTCCAGGCCGGCCGCCAGCTTGGCCACCGACGCCCGGGCCTGGTCGCGCAGGGCGGTGGCCCGCTCCTGGCCCCGGGTGACCCGGCCGAGTACCGAGCGGTAGGCGTCCCCAGTCACCTGGGCGTCCTCGATCAGCTCGGCGTTGCGCGACACCAGCACGGTGGCCAGCTCGACCCGGCCGGGGACGAGCGACGGGTCGCGGTCGAGCAGGGCGTCGGCGATGGCCAGGCCGCCCGAGCGGTACATGGCCGCGGCCTGGCCGGCCAGGGCCGCCCTGGCCCCGCGGTGCTGGCGGTCGGCCGCCTCGAGCTGGCCCTTGTCGTAGTCGAGCTGGTCGGTGGCCCGGGCCAGGGAGGCCTCGGCGGCCTGGAGCTCGGCGGTGGCCTCCTGGAGCTCGGCCTTGAGGGCGCGCTGGCGGCGGCGGGCGTCGTCGAGCGGTGCCGCCTGCAGCTCCGGGACGCCGGCCAGCAGGAGCCCAAGCAGAGCAAGGCCGAAGACGATTCGGCGCATGTGATGCAACGTCCTTCCGTTGGGGGGAACGGATGGCGGTCTGCGACGATATTGGGGGGAGCGACAGCGTATCTCCGCCCTGCCGCTTAGGCCAAATCGGCCGGTCCTGCGCGGTGCCTCAGCCGTCGTGGAAGGCGGCCAGGCGCTCGGCCTCGTCCTCCAGCTCGCGGCGGGCCGCCCTCGCCAGGGGCTCGAACGGCTCCAGCCGCACCTCGCCCCGCTCGTGGCGCCAGGTCCCGGCCACCGCCCCGTCGACCAGGAAGGTCGGGAACGAGTGGGGGGCCCTGGTGTGGAAGATGCGGCCGCGGTGCCGCTCGGGCAGGAGCTGGGTCCGGCGGGCGTGGACCAGCAGGTTGGCGTCCCAGGTGGACAGGAAGCGGGGCGGGGCCGGAGTGCCCGGGTCGGGCAGGGGGGCGTCCGGCAGGTCGAACAGCTCCCCGCCCCGCTCGTCGCGGAACCGGCGCGTCCCGACCCGCTCCAGCGCCGGCCGCAGCGGGGTCAGGGGCAGCCCGGCCCAGGCACCCAGGTCGGCCAGGGACGCCGGCCCGAACCCGGCCAGGTAGCGGCGGACCAGGTGCTCGAGGGCCTCGCCGGGATCGACATGCCACGGGCCGAGCCAGTCGCCGGCCAGTCCGTACAGGTCGGCCCGGCGCCGCTCCCAGGTGCCCGACGGCGGGACCCTGACCAGGTCGACCCAGAGCCCGACCCCGGTCCAGACCGCCTTGGGGTAGCCGTTGTCGGCGAGCAGCCGGGCCAGCTCGGCCTGACGGGCCGGGCCGGCGGCCAGCCGCTCCCGGACCAGGGCGGCGGCCGCCTCGATGTCGACGCCGTCCAGCTCGTGGCGCACCGCCCGGGCCCACCACTCGCGGCGGGCGTCCCGGATGGCCTCGGTGAAGGGCGGGTAGTCGGCGGCCGAGACGATGTGGATGGTGACCCGCAGCAGGGTCGCCTGGACCGCCGTCCGGTCCTCGAGCGCCCTGGTGAGGTCGTCGCGGCGGAAGTCGCGCAGCCGCGACCAGAGGCCGACATAGGGCGAGGGGGCGTACTGGGCCTGGAGCCCGGCGACCTGTTCGAGGGCCTCGGGGAGCGGGAGGGCCGAGCGCTCGAGGAGGAGCTGGCGGGCCAGCAGGGCCCGGTTGAGCTCGCGGGTCTCCAGCACGCGCTCGGTCACGGGCGGCAGTCTATCCGGGGCCTCCGGCCTGGCCGAAGGTGTCGAACCCGAGCTTGACGGCCAGGCCGAGGCCGAGCAGGGCGATCCCCACCCGCAGCCGGTCCCCGGGCAGCCGGCGGACCAGGCCGGGCCCGATCCCGCCGCCGACGAGGAACCCCGCCGCCAGCGGCGCCGCCGCCGCCCAGCGGACCGGGCCGAACAGCACGAACCCGGCCGCGGCGACCAGGTTGGCCAGCCCGAGCGCGACGTTGCGGACGGCCACCAGCCGGGCCAGCGGCTCGGCCACCGACACCGTCAGCAGGGCCAGCAGCACCACCCCGGCCGCGGCCCCGAAGTAGCCGCCGTACACCCCGATCCCGAACACCCCGGCCAGCAGGGCCGGGCTGTGCTCGTCGAGCATCCCCCCGGCCAGCCGGCTGATGCCCGGCTGCAGCAGCAGCACCAGCGAGGCGGCGCCGATCAGCACCGGCACCAGCAGCTCGAACACCTCCGCCGGGGTGGACAGCAGCAGGGCCGCCCCGGTCGCCCCCCCGGCGACCGTGACCATGGCCAGCCGGCGCAGCCGGCCCGCCTGACCGGCCAGTTCCTGCCGGGAGAAGCTGGCCGCGCTGACCGTGTACGACACCAGCGCCACCGTGTTGGTGACGTTCGCGGTCAGCGGGGGCAGCCCCACCGCCAGCAGCGCCGGATACGACACCAGCGACGCCAGACCGGCAACCGAGCCGGCGATCCCGGCCAGGACCCCGGCAACCAGAAGAAACCCCACGTCAGCGCCACCCACCACCGCGATTCTAGGCGACGGCGCGGTGGTCGCGAGACCTGAGGTAGGGCTGTGGACAACCCGGCGCATCCACTTCCGCGGCTGGGTTAGCCTCCCCCACCGGGGGACCTGGGACCGGACCGGGTGGGTGAGGGCCGCGCTGACACCGCCGGCGGCTACGGGACGCGCGAGCGAGCGGCGGGGCGGGGGGCGGTGTCGGCGCGGCACTGGTTCCGGCCGCCGGCCTTGGCGGCGTACAGGGCCCGGTCGGCCCGGCCGATCAGCTCGTCTCCGTCCTGGCGCCCGTCCCAGTCGGCCACCCCGATCGAGCAGGTGCCCTCGGGCTGGGCGGTCCGGAGCCGCTCGGCGATCTCCATGGCGTTGCCGAGCTGGCAGTCGGGCAGCAGGACGGCGAACTCCTCCCCGCCGTAGCGGGCCAACAGGTCGGTCTTGCGCAGGCGGCCCTCCCAGGCGGCGAACGCCGCCTTGAGCAGCCGGTCCCCGGCCTGGTGGCCGTGCTCGTCGTTGTAGGCCTTGAAGTGGTCGAGGTCGAGCAGGGCGACGCACACCGCCTGGCCGGAGCGGGCCGCCCTGGCCAGCTCGCGCGGCATCTCCGGGAGGAGCTGGACGGGATCCGCGGGTAGCTGAGGATGGTGATGTAGTACAGCGGCCGCCGGCCCGGCGGCCTGATGGTGAAGGTCGGCTCGCCGTCGGCACGGTTCCGGGCCACGAACTCGTCCGCCTGGTCGTCGGTGACCACCGTGCGCCACCCGATGGCCTGGAGCCCCGGGTAGCGGTCCGTGAGGTCGAGGCTGCGGGCGAAGGCGTTGAACTCCGCCCGGCTCACCGCGTGCGAGGCCAGCCATAGGGAACGGGCCGCCTGCAGGGCGCTCTCGTAGTTGGCCAGGACGCCGCTGATGGTGACCGTCCGCGCGGTCGCCGTGCGGTCCAGGCGCTCGTCGCGCTGGTGGTCCACGGTGGACTTCCAGCCCTGCGCGAGCAGCGCCGATCCCACCACCCCGACCAGCACCACGGCAACGGCCGCGCCCCGGACCGCGGCCGACCAGCGATCGGCCCGGTCGCGCCGGAGCGCCCGCCTGGCAACGCGGATCGCGGTCATGGGTAACGTATCGACCAGACCCGCACCCGGCTCAAGCACCCGAGAGGCGGAGCCGCTAGCGCGCCGCCTCGTGGTCGCGCAGGTGGTCCTTGACCTTGGAGACCAGGTCGGCGGGGTCGAACGGCTTGGTCACCCAGTCGTCGGCCCCGGCGGTGTAGGCCATGCTCCGGTCGGCGTCCATCGACTTGGCGGTCAGCATGATCACCGGGATCTGGGCGTCCGGCCGCTGGTCCCGCAGCCGGGAGCAGACCTCGTAGCCGTCCATGCGCGGCATCATCGTGTCCAGCAGGATCAGGCTGGGCCGGACGTCGAGGGCCATGTCGAGGGCGTCCTGGCCGTCGGTGGCCACGACCACCTCGAAGCCCTCAAGGCGCAGGTTGAGGGCCACGAAACGGACGATGTCGCGGTCGTCGTCGGCGATCAGGACCAGGTTGCCCATACAAGGACAGGCGTTCGACCGGTCCCTACCGATACGGGTCGGTTTCCAGGGCCCGGTCGACCCGCCCCCGGAACCGCGACGACGGCTCGACCGTGGCACCCAGGTCGCGCACCCGCTCGGCCAGCCGCCGGTCCGAGGTCACCACCTGGATGCCGCCCGGGTCGGGGTCGGCGGCGACCATGGCCACGATCTCGTGGTCGGCCGCGTCGCGGCCCCGCCAGGAGGCGAAGGCGACTTCGACCGAACCGTGGCGCCCCGGCTCCAGGTCGGGCGGCCGCCGGTCGAACACCACGGTCACGTCCTCCCCGGTGGCCGCGGCGAACCGGTCCAGCTCCCCGACCAGCCGGTGCACGGCCCCGTCCCGGTCGTTCCACCAGCGGTCGGGCCGCGACCCGATCAGGTTCATCCCGTCGACCAGCGCCCGCCGCCGGCCTCCTGTGCCGCCCGTCACCTCCGGCCCGTGCCCCATGTCACTGCCCGTCCCACTGGATTGCTGTTGGCTTGCCTTCTGGCCCGCTTCTACCACGAGGCCACCGAGGAAGGGAGCCACCTGTGCCGGCTGTGGACGAGACCTACTCCTACTGCTCGCTCCCGCCGGTCGCGCCGCGGGAGCTCCCCGCGGGGATGGACCCGGCGCGGGTCGAGGCGATCCTGGTCAACGAGTCCAAGTGGGTGAACCACACCGTCCTGCACTACTACTTCTTCGACCGGGAGACCGACGGCGAGCACGTGTTCAGTGCCGACGGGACCAGCCAGTGGCGGCCCTGGACGACCGACAAGGCCCACCAGGACGTCGTCCGCAACGCCTTCGACCACTGGAAGGCCCAGGGCATCGGGCTGGAGTTCGTGGAGGTGACCTCCAGGGACGAGGCCGAGATCCGGGTCGGGTTCATGGAGGGCGACGGCGCCTGGTCGTACCTGGGCCGCCAGATCCTCGACCGGGGGGTCAACGAGCGGACCATGAACTTCGGCTGGGACCTGCTCCGGGCGCCCCGGGAGGCCGACACCGCCCTGCACGAGATCGGCCACACCCTGGGGCTGCCCCACGAGCACCAGAACCCCAACGCCGGCATCGTCTGGGACGAGGAGAAGGTCTACACCACCCTCGGCGGACCGCCCAACAACTGGTCCCGGGACACGACCCAGTGGAACATCCTGCGCAAGATCGAGCCGGACACCGTGCAGGGCTCCAACTGGGACCCCGACTCGATCATGGAGTACCCGTTCCCGGCCGGCCTCATCCTCCAGCCGGAGCGGTACCGGACCCAGCCGCTGCGGCCGGGCGGCGGGCTGTCGCCCCGCGACCTGTCCTGGGTCAGGGCCTTCTACCCGGCCGAGGAGGAGCACGAGCTGCCCGAGCTGCTCCCGTTCCAGTCCCGCGAGCTGGCCATCCTGGCCGGCCAGCAACGCGACTTCGTGCTCCGCCCGACCGCCACCCGCCAGTACACCCTGCAGACCTTCGGGGCCTCAGACACCGTCATGGTGCTGTTCGAGCGGGCCGACGGGCAGCTGCGCTACCAGGCCGGCGACGACGACAGCGGCGAGGACCGCAACGCCACCCTTCAGCTCAAGCTCTTCCAGGGCCGCGAGTACGTCGTCCGGGTCCGCCTCTACTTCAGCCAGGGCTCGGGCGAGACGGCTGTCATGATGTGGTGAGACGCCTTCACGCGAGGTGGTGAGCCGCCTGGACGCCGACGAGCTGGAGCTGGCAGTGACCACGGCCTACCTCGGTGGCCGGGTCGTCGAGGCGATGGCCGCCCTGCAGCGGGCCGAGCAGGCCTTCGCCCGCCAGGGCGACCACCGGCGGGCGGCCCGCAGCGCCTTCTGGCTGGGCTTCATGCTGCTCGGCCGGGGCGAGCTGGCCCAGGGCAGCGGCTGGCTGGCCCGGTCCAGGCGGCTGCTGGAGCACGAGCCGCCGGACTGCCCCGAGCAGGGCTACCTGCTGATCCCGGCGGCCATGGAGCAGCTCCAGGCCGGGGACCACGCCGCCGCCCAGGTGACGGCGGCGCGCTCGGCCGGGATCGGCCGGCGGGCCGGCGAGGCCGACCTGGTCGCCCTGGCCCAGTTCCTGCAGGGGGCGGCCGCGGTGACCGGCGGCGACGTTCCCGGCGGCCTCGCCATGCTCGACGAGGCCATGGTGGCGGCCGTGGCCGGCGAGCTCACGCCGCCGGTGACGGGCACGATCTACTGCGGGGTGATCGAGGTCTGCCAGCAGGTGGCCGAGCTGCGCCGGGCCCGCGAGTGGACCGCGGCCCTGAGCGCGTGGTGCGACAGCCAGCCCGGACTGGTCACCTTCACCGGCCAGTGCCTGGTCCACCAGGCCGAGATCCTGCGGCTGGGCGGGGCCTGGCCGGAGGCGGTCGAGGCGGCCCGGCGGGCCGCCGAGCGGCTGGCCGAGGCGTCCGACGAGCTGGCCATCGGGGCGGCCTGCTACCAGCAGGCCGAGGCCCACCGGGTCCTCGGCCAGCTCCAGGCGGCCGAGGAGGCCTACCAGCTGGCGAGCCGCTGGGGCCGGGAGCCGCAGCCCGGGCTGGCCCTGCTCCGGCTGGCCCAGGGACGCACCGAGGCCGCCGCGGCGGCGATCCGCCGGGTGCTCGGGGAGACCGGCGACCGGCTGGAACGGGCCCGGCTGCTCCCGGCCGCCGTGGAGATCCTGCTCGCCACCGGCGACCTCGGCGCCGCCCGCGAGGCCGCGGCCGAGCTGGCCGGGGTCGCCGACGGCTACCGGACCCTGGCCCTGCTCGCGACGGCCGACCACGCCCGGGGAGCGGTCCTGCTGGCCGACGGCGACGCCGCCGGCGCGGTGGCCGCCCTGCGCGGCGCCTGGCGGGCCTGGCGCGAGCTGGAGGCGCCGTACGAGGCGGCCAGGGCCCGGCTGCTCATCGGCCTGGCCTGCCGGGAGCTGGGCGACGAGGACGCCGCCGCCATGGAGCTGGACGGCGCCCGGACGGTGCTGGCCGGGCTCGGGGCCGGCCCCGACCTGGACCGGCTGGACAGGCTGGCCGGGGCCGCCAGCGCGACCGGCGGGCTGACCGGACGCGAGCTGGAGGTGCTGCGCCTGGTGGCCGCCGGCGAGACCAACCATGCCATCGCCAGCCGCCTGCACCTGGCCGACAAGACGGTCCACCGCCACGTCAGCAACATCTACGCCAAGCTCGGGGTCTCCTCCCGGGCCGGCGCCACCGCCTACGCCTACCAGCACCACCTGGTCTAGCCGTCGGGGAGAACTACCCATCCCGGGGCTGTGCCGGAGGCGGGGTTCTCCCGATGCCGGGCCGGCCGCCGGCGCCCTAGCCTAGGGCCAACCCCGAGGAGGAGAGCGACGATGGACAGGCGGCAGCTGGAACCGGAGCGGTTCGACACGGTGGTCGTCGGCGGTGGCCAGGCCGGCCTGGCCACCGGCTACTACCTGGCCCGGTTGGGCCGCCCGTTCGTGATCCTTGACGCCGGCCAGCGGATCGGCGACACCTGGCGCAACCGCTGGGACTCGCTGCGCCTGTTCACCCCGGGCCGCTACAGCGGGCTGCCGGGCATGGGCTTCCCCGCCGCGGCCTGGCACTACCCCACCAAGGACGAGGTGGCCGGGTACCTGGAGACCTACGCGGCCCGGTTCCAGCTCCCTGTCCGCACCGGCGTGCGGGTCGACGGGCTCACCCGCCGGGGAGACCGGTACCTGGTCACGGCCGGGGAGCGCCGGTTCGAGGCCGCCAACGTGGTCGTGGCCTCGGGCGCCTACCACCACCCGAGGATCCCCGGCTTCGCTCCTGAGCTGGACCCGGGCATCCTCCAGCTCCACTCCACCGGCTACCGGCGCCCGTCCCAGCTCCGCGACGGCGGCGTGCTGGTGGTCGGCGCGGCCAACTCCGGGGCCGAGATCGCCCTCGAGCTGTCGGCCGGCCACCCGACCTGGCTGTCCGGGCCTCACCCGGGCAACGAGCCGGCCCGGGCCGGCGGCCGGGTCGACCGGCTGACCACGCCGGCCCTGTGGTTCGCCTTCTCCAAGGTGCTCTCGGTCGGCAACCCGGTCGGCCGCCGGCTGCGGCCGAAGCTGCTGACGGCGGCGGCCCCTCTGGCCCGGGTCCGGCGCAAGGACCTGGCCGCCGCCGGGGTCGAGCTGGTGCCGAGGACGGCCGGAGCCCGCGACGGCCTGCCCCTGCTGGAGGACGGGCGGGCCCTTGAGGTGGCCAACGTCGTCTGGTGCACCGGGTTCCGGCACGACTTCGCCTGGATCGACCTGCCCGTCTTCGACGCTGGCGACGAGCCGCGCCAGCACCGCGGCGTGGTCGCCTCCCAGCCCGGCCTCTACTTCGTCGGGCTGCACTTCCTCACCTCGATCGTCTCGCCTCTGGTCGGCGGGGTCGGCCACGACGCCGAGCATGTCGTCAGCGAGATCGCCGGGCGCAAGCCCGCTAAGGTGGCAGCGAGCGCCTGAGCCGGAGGGCTCGTTGCACGAGATCGAACCGCTGCTGCTGGCATTGATGGTCGCCGTGGCCGGGCTGAGCGTCCTGGCCCGGGTGGTTCGCGTGCCCTATCCGATCCTGCTCGTCCTCGGCGGGCTGGTCCTGGGGTTCCTGCCCGGCATGCCGGCCGTCGAGCTGCCGCCCGAGCTGGTCCTGGTGGCGTTCCTGCCGCCGCTGCTGTACTGGGCCGGCTTCTTCGCCTCGCCCCGCGACCTGCGGGCCGACGCCCGGGCGATCTCGATGTCCGCGGTCGGGCTGGTCCTCGCCACCACGGCCGCGGTGGCCGTGACCGCCCATTCCATGGTCGACCGGATGACCTGGCCGGCGGCGTTCGCCCTCGGCGCGATCGTCTCGCCCACCGACCCCCTGGCCGCCAGCGCCATCGGCCGCCGCCTCGGCGTGCCCCGCCGCCTGCTCACCCTGCTCGAGGGCGAGAGCCTGGTCAACGACGCCACCGCCCTGGTCGCCTACCGGATCGCGGTCGCCGCCGCCGTCGGCGGGAGCTTCGTCGCCTGGCAGGCCGGGCTGCGGTTCGTGGTCGGGACGGCCGGCGGCGTGGCCGTCGGGCTGCTGGTCGGCTGGCTGGTGGCCGAGCTGCGGCGGCGGCTCGACGAACCGGTGGTCGAGATCGTGGTCTCGGTGTTCACCGGCTACGCCGCCTACCTGCCGGCCGAGCTGCTCGGCGTCTCCGGGGTCCTGGCCGCGGTGACCGCCGGCCTGTACGTCGGCTGGCGGGCCCCGGAGCTGGCCTCGGCCGCGACCCGGCTGCTGGGCTTCTCCTTCTGGGAGGTGCTGGTCTACCTGGCCAACGCCGTGCTGTTCATCCTGGTCGGCCTGCAGCTACGGCCGATCCTGGAGGAGCTCGACGGCACCGCGATGGCCGTCCTGGTCGGCCAGGGGGCGCTGGTCAGCGCCGTGGTCGTGGCCGTCCGGCTCGGCTGGGGGTTCAGCATCCCCTACCTGGTCCGGCTGGTCGACCGGCGCCCATCCCAGGTCCTGCGCCGGGTCGGGGCCAAGCAGCGGCTGATTATCGGCTGGAGCGGGATGCGCGGGGCGGTGTCGCTGGCCGCGGCCCTGGCCCTGCCCCTGGACTTCCCGATGCGGAACCTGATCCTGTTCCTGACCTTCTCGGTGATCTTCGCCACCCTGGTCGTCCAGGGACTGACCCTGCCCACCCTGATCAGGCGGCTCAATTTCGAGCAGGACGACACCGAGGAGCGGGAGGAGATACGGGCCCGCCTGGCCGCGACCCACGCCGCCCTCGACCGGCTGGACGAGCTGGCCGGGGCCGACTGGACCCGCGACGACACCGTGGAGCGGCTGCACGGCCTGTACGAGTTCCGCCGGCGGCGCCTCAAGGCGCGCGGCGGGTACCTGGAGGACGACGGCACCGAGGACCGGTCCCAGGCCTACCAGCGCCTGCTCCGCGAGCTGCTCCAGGCTCAGCGCCAGGCGATTGTCCGGCTCCGCAACCAGGGCCAGATCAGCAACGACGTGATGCACCGCATCGAGCGCGAGCTCGACCTCGAGGACACCCGGCTGGAGATCTGAAACGGAGGTGGCGTGATGCGCTTGACCAAGTTCGGGCACTCGTGCCTGCTGGTCGAGGAGAGCGGGGCCAGGGTGCTGCTGGACCCGGGCTCGTTCTCCGACGGGTTCGAGGCGCTGGAGGGGCTGACCGCGGTCTGCCTCACCCACCAGCACGTCGACCACCTCGACACCGAGCGGCTGCGGCTGGTGCTGGACCACAACCCCGGGGTCCGGGTGGTCAGCGACGAGGGCAGCGCCGGCTCCCTCGGCGAGGCCGGCGCCGACGTCGAGGTCGTCCGCGACGGGGACGAGCTGGACCTCGGCGGCCTGGGCGTGGCGGTGTTCGGGCGCGACCACGCCGCCGTCCACCCCGACCTCCCGGTGATCCCCAACGTCGGCTATCTGGTCGGCGGGCGGCTGTTCCACCCCGGCGACGCCCTGACCGAGCCCGGCGCGCCGGTCGAGCTGCTGGCCGTGCCGGCCGGGGCGCCGTGGCTGAAGCTGGCCGACGCGGTCGACTACCTGCGCCGGGTCGGCCCCAGGGTGGCGGTCCCGGTGCACGAGAAGGTGCTGTCGGAGGCCGGCATCCGCGCGCACTACCGGCAGCTGGAGCAGCTCGGCGGGCCGGGCACGCGCTTCCAGGTGCTGGACGACGGGCGGCCGGTCGAGCTCTAGCGCCCCCGCAGTACGCGAGGTGCCGTAGCGAGATCGTACGACTGCATCGGTTCCGGGCCGCGGGTTGGTGCGACAGTCGGGGGGCCTGGCGACGGCGCCGGGCGACGTACCTCGTCTACGCCCAGGGGGCTCGAACTTGCGTCGGAGACTGCTCAGCGTCACGGCAGCGCTTGCCGGGGTGCTGGTGATGGCCGCACCCGCCCGCGCCGCCATCAACCAGCCGGTGGCCATCTGGCAGATGAACGAGGCCGCCGGCTCCCGAACCATGATCGACAGCAGCGGCAACGGCATCGACGGCGCGATCGGGTCCCACGTGCAGACGGGGGTCGCGGTGACCGCCGGGAACAACGCCTACCGGTTCCCCTACATCCGGCCCAACACCCCGCCGCCCGACCCCGAGCACCTGGTGACCGTTCCGAGCAACAGCCGGCTGAACCCGGGCACCGGCGACTTCGCGGTCGAGCTCCGGATGCGAACCACCCACTCCTTCGGCAACGTCATCCAGAAGGGGCAGGCCGGGTCCAAGGGCGGCTACTGGAAGTTCCAGCAGCCCAGCGGCAAGATCTCCTGCCTGTTCCGAGGCTCGGCCGGGAGCAGCGCCACCGGCTCGGGCTCGGTCAGGGTCAACGACGGCAACTGGCACACGGTCCGCTGCGAGCGCACCGCCTCGATGGTCACCATGGTCGTCGACGGGGTCGTGACCGGCCGGAACCGCAACGCCACCGGCACGATCGCCAACACCCGCCCGGTGACCATCGCCGGCAAGGGCACCTGCGACCAGGTCGAGGTCACCTGCGACTACTTCTCCGGTGACATCGACTACGTGCGGATCGAGACCTCCTAGGCACCTCGCGCGGCTCGACTCCGGGTCGAGGAGAGGAGGCCCGATGTCCAGACGGCCGGCGCACCGCAAGTGGGGGATCCGCACCCTGTGGTTCCTCGGGCTGGCCGCGGCCTCCATCATCGTGTCCAACTGGATGCGGATGACCGGCAACACCGACGTCATCCTCCCCACCTTCATCGGCCTGCTCGTGGGCCTGGTCGGGGCTACCATCTCCACCATCCAGGGTTCCGCGCCTGGGGTGGCCGGCTCCCCGGCGAGGAGCCCCCTTCCGACCGCCGCCAGCCCCGTAGCTGTAACGCCGGCGCCCGCTCCCGGGACTGAAGCCGGACAGGACGTGGCGCGACGAGAGGGGCGATGGACAATGCGGACCGTCAGCGGCCGGCGCGTGCAGGACGTGGACGTCGGCTAACTTCATGACCTCGCCGCCCGCTACCGGGCGGCGACGATCGACCTCGGGACCGGGGACGGCCGCTCGGTGCTGGCCGCCGCGGCCGCCGAGCCGGACCGGCTGGTCGTCGGCGTCGACGCCAGCGCCGCCGCCATGGCCGAGGCGTCGCGGCGGGCCGCCCGCCGGCCCGAGCGTGGCGGCCTGCCCAACGCCCTGTTCGTGGTGGCCGCGGCCGAGGCGCTCCCGGCGGGGCTGGACGGCCTGGCCGACCTGGTCACCGTCCACTTCCCCTGGGGCTCGCTGCTGCGCGGCCTGCTGACGGCCGACCCGGCGGTGCTGGGCGGCCTGGCCCGGGTGCTGCGCCCGGGTGCGACCCTGTCGATGCTGGTGTCCTCGACCGCCCGCGACCGCGGTGCCGGGGTCGGGCCGATCGACCAGCGGTCCCTGGCCGGGCTGACCGCCGCTTACCACCGGCACGGGCTGGCCGTGACCAGGGCCCGGCCGGCCACCCCGGGCGACGTCGCCGCCAGCCACTCGACC
>JASLIH010000354.1 GCA_030152105.1 Actinomycetes bacterium | reverse complement strand
TCCGCGAGATGGCGGCCCAGCTGGTCCGGCTCTACTCGGCCCGGATGGCCTCCCCCGGCCACGCCTTCGGCCCCGACAGCCCCTGGCAGCGGGAGCTGGAGGACGCCTTCCCGTTCACCGAGACCCCCGACCAGCTCACCGCCATCGAGGAGATCAAGGCCGACATGGAGGCGCCGGTGCCGATGGACCGGCTGCTGTGCGGCGACGTCGGCTACGGCAAGACCGAGGTCGCGGTCCGGGCCGCCTTCAAGGCGGTGATGGACGGCAAGCAGGTCGGCGTGCTGGTGCCGACCACCCTGCTGGCCCAGCAGCACATGGCCGTCTTCTCCGAGCGGTTCGCCCCCTTCCCGGTCAAGGTGGCCACGCTGTCGCGCTTCCAGTCCGGGCAGGAGCAGGACGACGTGGTCGCCGGCATGGCCGACGGCACCGTCGACGTGGTCATCGGCACCCACCGGCTGCTGTCCGCCGACGCCAAGTGGTCCGACCTGGGCCTGGTCGTGGTCGACGAGGAGCACCGCTTCGGGGTCGGCCACAAGGAGCACCTCAAGCAGCTCCGGACCGAGGTCGACGTGCTCACCCTGACCGCCACCCCGATCCCCCGGACCATGGAGATGGCCATCTCCGGGATCCGCGACCTGTCGGTGATGGAGACCCCGCCCGAGGAGCGCCACCCGGTGCTGACCTTTGTCGGCCCCTACGACCAGGGCACGGTGGCCAACGCCATCCGCCGGGAGATGCTCCGCGAGGGCCAGACCTTCTTCGTCCACAACCGGGTCGACTCCATCGACCGGGTGGCCTACGAGGTCCGCCAGGCCGTTCCCGAGGCCAGGGTGGCCGTGGCCCACGGCCAGATGCACGAGGACCAGCTGGAGCGGGTGATGCTCGACTTCTGGGACAAGCAGTACGACGTCCTGGTCAGCACCACCATCATCGAGTCCGGCATCGACATCCCCACGGCCAACACCCTGATCGTCGACCGGGCCGACACCCTCGGTCTGGCCCAGCTCTACCAGCTGCGGGGACGGGTCGGGCGCTCGCGCGACCGGGCCTACGCCTACCTGCTCTACCCGCCCGAGCGGTCGATCACCGAGACCTCCCACCAGCGGCTGGCCACCGTGGCCACCCACCAGGACCTCGGCTCGGGCATGGCCATCGCCATGAAGGACCTCGAGATCCGCGGCGCCGGCAACCTGCTCGGGGCCGACCAGTCGGGCCATGTCGCCCTGGTCGGCTACGACATGTACATGCAGCTGCTGGCCGAGGCCGTGGCCGAGCTCCGCGGCCGCCCCATCGAGCAGCCCAAGGAGCTGAAGCTGGAGGTCCCGGTGGACGCCCACCTGCCCGCCGCGTACGTGCCAAGGGAGCGGCTGCGGCTGGAGGCCTACCGCCGCCTCGGCGGGGCCAGGGTGGTCTCCGAGGTCGAGGCCCTCGGGGCCGAGCTGGCCGACCGCTACGGCCCGCCCCCGCCCCCCGTCCGGAACCTGCTCCAGCTGGCCGGGGTCCGGGCCCAGGCGACCGCCGTCGGCCTCACCGAGGTCGTCTGCTTCGGGGGCCGGGCGCGCCTGACCCCGGTCGACGACCTGCCCGAGTCCAAGCAGGTCCGCCTGGACCGCCTCTACCCGGGAGCCATCTGGAAGCAGGCCGAGCGCACCCTGCTGGTCCCCCTCCCGGCCGAGGGCACCAACCTGCCCAGCTGGCTGTGCGAGCTGCTCACCGGCATCCTCGCCGCCCCCGACGCCCCGGCCCTGCCCGACCCCGGCCGACCCGAGCAACGCCGGGCCGCCTCCTAGGCGAGGGATTCAGCGGCCCAAGTTGGGTACGGTACCTGCGGGACCCTTCCGGACTGGGGTGAGCAGATGACGGTGAGCGAACGGGCCGGTCGGCCGGCCGAGGCGTCGATGCTGGTCGACGTGGACCGGCTGGTCAAGGCGTACTACGAGGAGCAGCCCGACCCGGGCGAGGCCACCCAGCAGGTCGCCTTCGGGACCTCTGGGCACCGGGGGTCGGCGCTCAAGGGGTCGTTCAACGAGGCCCACATCCTGGCCACCACCGAGGCCATCTGCCGCTACCGCGAGGCCCAGGGGATCGACGGCCCGCTGTACCTGGGCCGCGACACCCACGCCCTGTCCGAGCCGGCCCAGCGGACCGCCCTCGAGGTGCTGGCCGCCCACGGGGTCCAGGTGCGGGTCGACTCGGGCGACCGGCCGACCCCGACCCCGGCGCTGTCGCTGGCCATCCTCACCTGGAACCGGGACCGGCGCGACCACCTGGCCGACGGCATCGTGGTCACCCCCTCCCACAACCCCCCCGAGGACGGCGGCTTCAAGTACAACCCGCCCAACGGCGGCCCGGCCGACACCGACATCACCGGCTGGGTCCAGGACGAGGCCAACCGGCTGCTGCGGGCCGGCCTTGACGGGGTGCGGCGGGTGCCGGCCGAGCAGGCCGCCACCGCGTCCGGCGTGGAGCGCTACGACTACGTGGCCGCCTACGTCGAGGACCTGGCCACCGTCGTCGACCTGGAGGTGGTCCGCGGGGCCGGGCTGCGCCTGGGCGTCGACCCCCTTGGCGGGGCGGCTGTCGACTACTGGTCGGCCATTGCCGAGCACTACCGCCTGGACCTGGAGGTGGTCAACCAGGCGGTCGACCCGACCTTCCGGTTCATGACCGTCGACTGGGACGGCAAGATCCGCATGGACCCGTCCTCGCGCTACGCCATGGCCGGGCTGATCGACCTGCGCGACCGCTTCGACGTGGCGTTCGCCAACGACGCCGACGCCGACCGGCACGGCATCGTCACCGGCGGGGCCGGGCTGCTCAACCCCAACCACTACCTGGCCGCGATGGTCGCCTACCTGTTCGGCGGCGGGCGCGACTGGGGGGAGCGGGTCGGGGTGGGCAAGACGATGGTCTCGAGCTCGATGATCGACCGGGTCACGGCCGACCTGGGCCGGCGGATGGACGAGGTCCCGGTCGGGTTCAAGTGGTTCGTGGACGGGCTGCTGGACGGCTCGCTCGGCTTCGGCGGGGAGGAGAGCGCCGGGGCCTCGTTCCTGCGCCGCGACGGGACCGTCTGGACCACCGACAAGGACGGCATCGTCTGCTGCCTGCTGGCCGCCGAGATGACCGCGCGCCGGGGTGCCGACCCGGGCGCCCAGTACCGCGAGCTCACCGCCCGCTTCGGCGACCCCGACTACCGCCGGGTCGACGCCGCGGCCACCCCCGAGCAGAAGGCCGTGCTCAAGCGGCTGTCCGCCAGCGACGTGCACGCCTCGGAGCTGGCCGGCGAGCCGATCACCGACGTGCTCACCTCGGCCCCGTCCAACGATGCCGCCCTCGGCGGGGTCAAGGTGGTCACCGAGCACGCCTGGTTCGCGGCCCGCCCGTCGGGCACCGAGGACGTCTACAAGGTCTATGCCGAGAGCTTCCGTGGCACCGAGCACCTGGAGCAGGTCCTGGAAGAGGCCACGGCGGTCGTCTCGGCCGCCCTGGAGGCGGCCGGCTAGGCGCTGCTGGAGGCCTCCCAGAGGTTGACACCGGCCTCGGTGGCGTGGCGGTCGATCTCGGCCAGCTCGCCGTCGCTGAGGTCGAGCCGGTCGAGGGCGGCCACGTTGTCCTCGAGCTGGGCAACGCTGGACGCGCCGAGCAGGGCCGAGGTGACTCGCGGGTCGCGCAGCGTCCAGGCGATCGCCAGCTGGGCCAGGCTCTGGCCGCGCCCGGCCGCCACCTCGTGCAGGGCCCTGACCTTGGCCAGGGTTTCGTCGTTGAGCTGGCCCTGGTCGATGGTGCCGGGCCTGGCGGCCCGCGAGCCCTCGGGGATGCCGTCCAGGTAGCGGCCGGTCAGCAGCCCCTGGGCCAGGGGCGAGAACACGATGCAGCCGGCCCCCTCGTCGGCGAGCACGTCCAGCAGGCCGTCGTCCTCGATCCAGCGGTTCAGCATCGAGTACGACGGCTGGTGGATCAGCAGCGGGGTCCCGAGGCGGCGCAGGATCACGGCCGCCTGCCGGGTCCGCTCGGCCGAGTAGGAGGAGATGCCGGCGTACAGCGCCTTGCCCTGGCGCACGGCCGTGTCCAGCGCCCCCATGGTCTCCTCCAGGGGCGTGTCCGGGTCGACGCGGTGGGAGTAGAAGATGTCGACGTACGGCAGCCCCATGCGGGCCAGGCTCTGGTCGAGGCTGGACAGAAGGTACTTCCGCGAACCGTGGTCGCCGTACGGCCCGGGCCACATGTCGTAGCCGGCCTTGGTCGAGATCACCAGCTCGTCCCGGTGGCCGCGCAGGTCGGTGGCGAGGATGCGGCCGAAGTTCTCCTCGGCCGAGCCGTAGGGCGGTCCGTAGTTGTTGGCCAGGTCGAAGTGGGTGATGCCGAGGTCGAAGGCGCGGCGCACGATCGCCCGCTGGGTCTCGAACGGCCGGTCGCCGCCGAAGTTCTGCCACAGGCCGAGGGAGATGGCGGGGAGCAGGAGCCCGCTGCGCCCGACCCGGCGGTACCGCATGGTGTCGTAGCGGCCGTCGGCCGGCTGATAGCTCGTCATCGCGGCATTGTCGCACCCGAGCGCGCCACCCGCCGGTATGCTTGTGCATTGTCGTCGTCGAGTTCGTGTGAGGTTGGCCGTGCGCCGTCTGCTCCCCGTCCTGTGTCTCGTCGTCCTGGCCGCCGGCTGCTCGGGGGGCCTTGGGGTCCGCAACCAGGACGCGGCGACGGTCAACGGCGTCGGCATCCCGACCGACCGCCTCAGCGAGATGACCACGGCCCAGCTGGGCCAGCAGGCCACCCAGCAGTCGGGCCAGCAGCAGACCCAGGACATCGAGGGGGCCACCCGCCAGGCGCTGGAGGGCCTGATCCAGTTCCAGCTCGTGCTGGACGGGGCCAAGAAGGCCGGGGTGGCCATCGAGGAGTCCGACGTCGACGCCCGCATGGAGCAGCTCAAGCAGCAGGTGACGGCCCAGGGCCAGAACTACGAGGAGCTGCTGAAGACCCGGCAGATCTCCGAGGAGGTGCTCCGCGCTCAGCAGCGGGTCCAGCTGGCGGTCGACCTGGTCGCGGTCAAGCTGGTCCCGTACTCGCCCGACGCCAAGCTGCGCGAGACCCTCGACCAGCGCAAGGACGACTTCCTCGAGGTCCACGTCCGCCATGTCCTGGTCAAGGACAAGGCGACCGCCGACAAGGTCCGCCAGCAGCTGGTCTCCGGGGCCGACTGGGCGTCGGTGGCCAAGCAGCGCTCGATCGACACCCAGAGCAAGGACAAGGCCGGCGACCTCGGGTTCAACGCCAAGGGGGCGACCGTCAAGGCGTTCGAGACGGCCGAGTACAAGCTGGTCGCCCAGGGCGACTGCAAGGGCAAGACCAGCGGCTCCTGCGAGTCGCCGGTCTCCGAGCCGGTCAAGACCCAGTTCGGCTACCACGTCCTCCAGGTCGTCGGGGTGCGGCTGCCCAAGCTCGACAACGACCTGCGGGCCAAGCTCGAGCCGGCCGTCAAGGACCGCCGCCAGCAGGCCATCCAGCGCTGGTTCGAGCAGCAGGTCAAGTCGGCCGAGGTCACCGTCAACCCGCGCTTCGGCCGCTGGGACGCCGAGAACGGCAAGGTGGTCGAGCGCGAGACCGCCCCCGGCGCGGCCACGACCACCACCGCCGGGGGCGGCGGGCCCACCCCGACCCAGCCGTAAGGCATCCCATGACGCGAGTGGTGCTGGTCGCGTCCAGCCCGCGGGTCCCGCTGCTGTTCCCGCCCCAGACCTGGCGGGCCCTGGACGCCGCCCGGCCGGTGTGGGTGCTGGGCGACGACCACCCGTCGCTGCCGGCGCTGGAGGTGGCCGAGATCCCCTGGCAGGTGCTCGCCCCCGCCGAGGACACCGGTCCGGCCGGGCGCGACCTGCTCCTGGTCGGCCAGGGTCTCGACCTGGACGCGGTGGCCAAGGCCAGGCGGCAGGCCGACGCCCTGCTCGACCATGCCCGCCGCGACGGCACCGCCACCCTGCTGCTGCCGCCGGTCAACGACGGGCCGCTGGTGCAGCTGGTCGCCGACCGGGCCGCCCGCGGCCACATCGAGGTCGAGGCGGTCTATCCGGTGGGGGAGCCCAAGGGGGCGGCCCTGCTCGACCTGGTCGCCACCGAGACCCGGCTGCGCGGCCCCGACGGCTGCCCGTGGGACCGCGAGCAGACCCATGCCTCGCTGGCCAGGCATCTGGTCGAGGAGGCCTACGAGGTGCTCGACGCGATCGAGGAGGGCGACCCCGAGCACCTGCGCGAGGAACTGGGTGACCTGCTCCTTCAGGTAGTCTTCCACGCCCAGCTGGCCGAGGACGCCGGCGACTTCGACGTCGACGGGGTGGCCAGGGCGATCACCGAGAAGCTCATCCGCCGCCACCCCCACGTCTTCGGCGACCTCCAGGTGGCGTCGGCCGGCGAGGTCGTCCGCAACTGGGAGGCGATCAAGCGCGAGGAGGAGGGCCGCACCGACCCCCTGGCCGGGATCCCGTCGGCCCTGCCGGCGCTCCAGCTGGCGGCCAAGCTCCAGAAGCGCGCCCCCGCCGGTGGGCTGGCCTCCGGGGCCGGGTCGCCCGGCCGGGTCCGGGAGCGGCTGGACGAGCTCGCCGGGGCCGCCGGGACCCAGGAGCTGGAGGAAGCGGTGGGGGAGCTGCTGTTCGAGGTGGTCGCCCTGGCCCGGGCCAGCGGGGTCGAGCCGGAGGCGGCCCTGCGGGCCACCGCCCGCCGCTTCCGGGCCCGGTTCCTGGCCGCCGCACCCGAGAGCTGACCCTCAGCCCGGCGGGGTCGGCCCCGGCTGCTCCCCCTCGGGCGGCGGAGGCGGCGGGCCGGGCTCCAGAAGCTGCGTATCCCCGGGGCCACGCGCCGGTCCCGGTGGCGGAGGCGGCGGCTGCGGTGGCGGCCACGCGGCGGGGGGCTGGGCGCCCCACGGCTGCTGGGGGGGCGGTGGCGGGGCGGGCTGACCCCAGCCCTGCTGGGGCCCGGGCTGGCTCCACGGCTGGGGGGCGCCGCCCTGGGCCCAGGGGCCGGCCGGCTGGGGGGTGGGACGTCGCCTGACCGCCCGGACGACCAGGACGATGACCACGACGACCAGCACCAGCACGACCAGCGCGACCACCAGCGCGATCAGCACGGCCCGCCGGGCGGTGTCCTCCACCGAGCGGTCGAGGTTGGCCGGCCGTGGCCCCAGCTCCTGCTCCAGCAGCGCCCGCGGGTACTGCCGGCTCGGGACCGTGCCCCCGTCGGCGGTGACGGTGATCTGGTCGACCCGGAACGGCAGGTTCCTCCAGATGATCGCGGCCGCCTGGTCCTGCTCGGCCCGCGCCTCCAGCGGGTTGGGGTCGGCGTCGAAGGTGAGGGTGGCCGTGCCCCCGTCGTAGTGGAGATTCGGGTTGCGAATGCCTGCCTTCTCGAGCTCGGCCGCCGTCCGCACGGTCCCGGTGGCCAGGTCGCAGCCGGCGAGCAGCGCCGCCGCCACGGCAACCAGCACCAACACTTGCCACCGGGTCACCCCGCGCCGTTGCCGGGCCGGTTCGGTCATCTTCGCTCCCTCCAGTTCCCATTTCCTCACCAATGGCAATTGGTGGCGATGATATGCTCGCCGACGCTGCCGTCCGCTTCGCCGCGCAGGAAGGCCTTCCCCATGGCTACCATCGAACTCGTCGTCGCCCGGGAGGTCCTGGACTCCCGCGGCAACCCCACCCTCGAGTGCGACGTCCACCTCGACGACGGGGGCTTCGGCCGGGCGATCGTCCCCTCGGGCGCCTCCACCGGGCAGTTCGAGGCCGTCGAGCTGCGCGACGGCGGCGACCGGTACGGGGGCAAGGGCGTCCGCAACGCCGTCCGCAACGTGAACGAGGCCCTGGCCAAGGCCATCCTCGACGAGGCCCCCGACCCGTACGACCAGCGGGCCGTCGACCGGGTGCTGATCGACGCCGACGGCACCGAGAACAAGTCCAAGCTCGGCGCCAACGCCACCCTCGGCGTGTCCATGGCGGTGGCCAGGGCGGCCGCCGACTCCCTGGGCGTGCCCCTGTACCGCTCCCTCGGCGGCCTCAGCGCCTACGTGCTCCCGGTGCCGATGATGAACGTGCTCAACGGCGGTGCCCACGCCGACAACAGCGTCGACTTCCAGGAGTTCATGGTCGTGCCCGTCGGCGCCCCCTCGTTCGCCGAGGGGCTGCGCATGGGGGCCGAGGTCTACCAGGCCCTCAAGTCGGTGCTCAAGGACCGCGGCCTCAGCACCGGCATCGGCGACGAGGGCGGCTTCGCCCCCGACCTGCCCGGCAACGAGGCCGCCCTCGAGCTGCTGGTCGAGGCCATCGGCAAGGCCGGCTTCGAGCCCGGGGCCGAGGTCGCCCTGGCCATGGACCCGGCCTGCACCGAGCTGTACCGCGAGGGCCGCTACGAGCTGGCCGGCGACGGCCGCACCCTCGACTCGGACGGCATGATCGAGCTGTGGCGCACCCTGGCCGACCGCTACCCGATCGTGTCGATCGAGGACGGCCTGGCCGAGGACGACTGGGCCGGCTGGGTCGCCATCACCGAGGCCCTCGACGACAAGCTCCAGCTGGTCGGCGACGACCTGTTCGTCACCAACGTCCAGCGCCTCCAGCGCGGCCTGGACGAGGGCGCGGCCAACTCGATCCTCATCAAGGTCAACCAGATCGGCACCCTGACCGAGACCTTCGACGCCATCGACCTGGCCCACCGCAGCAACTACACGGCGGTGGTCAGCCACCGCTCGGGTGAGACCGAGGACACCACCATCGCCGACATCGCGGTGGCCGTCAGCTGCGGGCAGATCAAGACCGGCGCCCCGGCCCGCACCGACCGGGTGGCCAAGTACAACCAGCTGCTGCGGATCGAGGAGCAGCTCGGCGACATCGCCCGCTACCCGGGCCGCCAGGCCTTCCCCCGGACCTACCCCTCGGGCGGGTCGTGAGCCAGGAGCCCCGCCCGCCGCTGGGCCTCACACCACGGGGCGCGGTGCTCCTGCTCGCCCTGTTCGCGCTGGCCGCGACCGCGGTCTACCCGCTGCGCCAGTACGTCTCCCAGCAGGACCGCATCGAGCGGCTCCAGGCCAAGCAGGCGGCGCTGGCGACCGAGAACGCCCGCCTCGAGGCCGAGCGCAAGCGCCTCCAGGACCCGGCCTACGTACAGCAGCTCGCCAAGCGGGACTACCACGTGGTCGCCCCGGGCGAGGAGGCCTGGGTGGTCACCGGCACCCCGCCGGCCGGCGCCGCCGCCGCGGCGGCCGCGGCCGCCGCGCCGGATCCGCCCTGGTACAAGCGCGCCTGGCACGGACTAACCGGCTGGCTGGGCTGAACTCGGACGAGGCGGTCCAAGCACGCCGCTCGTGAAATTGTTGACGCTCCCGGAGGGCCATCCCTACGATGGGTTGTGGGCCGAGCCACTTCGGCCCCGTTCTTCATCTGAAAGGAGCGCTGGTCGCCAGCATGAGTGCCGAGATCGGGGCGATCGTCCCGGGCACCGTCGTTCGGATTGCACCCTACGGAGCCTTCATCAAGCTCGAGTCGGGCGAGACAGGTCTCGTCCACATCTCCGAGATCGACCGCAACTACGTCCGGTCGGTCGAGGAGCACCTGCGCATCGACGATGCGGTCACGGTCAAGGTCGTCGGTGTCAAGGAGGACGGCAAGATCGACCTGTCGATCAAGCAGGCCGCCACCGACTGGCAGCCCGAGGCGAGCCGGCCCCGCCGCGCCGCCAAGGACCCCGAGTTCGAGCAGAAGCTCAAGCGGTTCATGCGCTCCAGCGAGGAACGGCTGGTCGACGTCAAGCGTCAGCGCGAGGGCCGGCGCGGGTAATCCGTGCCCCGGACCCCTGCCCGGTCCCCAGCCCGGCCGGACCCCACCGCTCTTCCCAACCCCCTCCACCTCCCCTGGCACCGGACCAGCACGCCCGGTCCCGATGCTCCCGATGCCCCGGGGCACCCCCCCGGGGTTCCCAGGACCCCTTCGGCGGCTGACCCGCGGGCCGACGCCGGGTGGGCGGCCGGGCTGCCCGAGGCGAGCGCGGTCGACCGGCGGCTGATCGAGGCCCAGATCGGGCGGGAGGTACGCGGATCGGTGGCCGTGGCCGCCCGCTGCCGCTACGGGCTGCCGGCGGTGGTCCGCACCGCGCCCCTGCTGCCCGACGGCACCCCGTTCCCGACCCTGTACTGGCTGGCCTGCCCGGCGGCCAAGGTGGCCGTCGGCCGCCTGGAGGCGGCCGGCTGGAACGCCACCCTCAGCGAGCGGGTCGCCTCCGAGCCCGACCTGGCCGCCGCCCACGCCGCCGCCCACGCCAGCTACCTGGCCCAGCGCGACGCCCTGGCCCACCTCCCAGGCGACCCGGGCGTCGGCGGCCTTCCCGGCAGGGTCAAATGCCTCCACGCCCTCTACGCCCACCAGGCCGCGACCGGCGCCGACCCGGTCGGCCGGATCGTGAGTCAGGCCGTCGACCCCATCGACTGCCCCGGCCCCTGCGTCGACCTCACTCCGGAGACGGACGTGCGCCATCGACCCGATCGGGCGTTTGGCCCCCCGGAGGGGGAGCGTAGCCGGCGGGCAGGGCGGGCGGTCCCGGCTGTCCACAGCCCGGGGGGCTGATGGTGCGGCTGGCCGCCCTGGACGTGGGGACGAACTCGACCCGGCTGCTGGTGGCCGACGTCGAGGGCGGGGTGATCGTGGCCGAGCAGGCCCGGGAGATGGTGATCACCCGGCTCGGCAAGGGTGTGGACCGCACCGGCCGCTTCGACCCGGGCGCCCTGGCCCGGACCCTCGAGGTGCTGGCCGGCTACGCCGAGACGTGCCGGCGCCTTGGTGTCGAGCGGCGCCGGCTGGTCGCGACCAGCGCCACCAGGGACGCGGCCGACCGCCAGGTGTTCCGGGACGCCGTCCGTGACCTGCTCGGCGTGGAGGCCGAGGTCCTGACCGGCCAGGCCGAGGCGGCCGCCGCCTACCGCGGCGCCACCCACGGCCTCGATGGGGAGCAGGCCACCCTGGTGGTCGACATCGGCGGCGGGTCGACCGAGCTCATCCTCGGCGCCGGCGCCGCCGCCAGGGCGATGGTCTCACTCGACATCGGCTGCGTGCGGCTGTTCGAACGCCACCTGCACAGCGACCCGCCGGCCGCGGCCGAGGTGGCCGCGCTCCGCGCCGACGTCGCCGGCCACCTGGCCCGGGTCGCCGAGGTGCTCGACCCGGCGGCCGCGGACCGGGTCGTCGGGGTCGCGGGCACGGTCACCACCGTCACCGCGATCGCCCTCGGGCTGGAGGCCTACGACCCGCGCCGCATCCACCGGCAGACCCTGGACGCCGCCGACATCGGCGCCGTCGCCGGGAAGCTGGCCGCCATGACCGTGGCCGAGCGGGCGGCCATGCCGGTGATGGCCACGGGCCGCGAGGACGTGATCGCCGCCGGGGCGCTCCTGCTCGACGAGCTCGTCCGGAGGTTCGACCTCCGGGAGGTGATCGCCAGCGAGTCCGACATCCTCGACGGCGTCCTGCTCGGGTTGGCGGACGACGCCCATCGCGGTTGACGCTCAGCTGGCCGAGCGGGCCAGCTCCACCGCATGGCCCACGAACGCCAGCGTCTCGCCCAGGCTCCGGTCGTCGACCCGCTCGTCGGCTCGCCACCCCAGCGCCCGCTCGACCAGGGCCGCCCACGGCGACCCGAGCCGCCGGCTCGCCCAGGCGGCCGCCACCGGCTTGGACACCAGCACCCCCTGCTCCAGCACGTACAGGTCGCGGCACATCGTCAGGACCGCGAACGCCTGGTAGTTCCGTGGCCGCAGCCAGGCCACGTCCCCGTCGCCCCGGGCCCGCCCGGCCCAGTCGCCGAGCATCGAGGCCAGCACCGCGGCCCGGAGCTGGTCGGGTCCGATCGGGTCGATCAGCGCTCGCGGGTCGGGCCCGGCCACGACCAGCCCGAGCTCGCGGGTCACCCACCGGTCGAGCACCCAGGTCGGCCCCGGGCGGCCGAGGGCGAAGTCCCAGTCCGAGCCGACCGTCGGCCAGCGCTCGCCCGCCGGCTCGAGGCGCCGCAGCGCCGACGGCGGCAGGTACACGCCTTCCAGCCGGGCCACCCAGCCGCCCTCGGCCTTGAAGGCGGCGTGGAGGGCGCCGAGGCGCTCGAGCGCCTCCCGGCCAAGGGTCCCGGCGGTGGCCACGTGGAAGTCGATGTCGCTGGCCGGCGGGAAGAAGTCCCCGAGGGCCAGCGACCCGTGCAGGTACAGCCCGACCAGCTGGCCGCCGACGGCGTCGCCGGCCCCCTCCAGCAGCCGCTCCACGGCCCGGTCGACCTCCGGCCAGGGCGTCGGCCAGCCCGGCCGGGCGGGTGTGGTCACCGGCCGGGGAGCGGCCCCATGGTGAGGCGGAAGGCGCCGATGCGGGCGTCGGCCATGCCGTAGTAGACGTCGGCCTCCCGCTCGCCCCGGGGGTCGATCGCGGTCGGGAAGACCACGTTGGGGACGACGCCCTCGCGCTCGCCGGGAAGCTCTGGCTCCAGCAGCGGTTCGGCCGAGCGGGCCAGGACCCGGGTCACGTCCTCGGGGTCGAGCAGCATCGCCCCGGCGGTGTAGCGGACTGCCGGCTGGTGCTCGACCCGCCCCGGCTCCAGCCGGCCGGCCACTCCGTGGTGCAGTACCAGCCAGCCGCCCTCGACCCGCAGCGGCGGGGTGCCGCCGCCCACCTTGGCCTCCTCCCAGGGCCGCTCGGGCAGGGCGACCAGCCGGTGGTCGCGGACGCTGGTCAGGCGGACGGGGTCGGCCAGCACCTCCTTGGCCGCGACGAACGACACCCAGATCCCGGGCCGCGGGTCGGGGAGGCCGGGCGGGGGGAGCTCGCCCTCGGCCGGGTTGGCCCACGACAGGTCCCACATCGGCCGGTGCAGCAGGGCGAACGCCGGCTCCCCGTCCGGGCCGGGCACCGGTTCGGGGAACAGCAGCGCGTCCTTGTTCGGGTACAGGTTGAGGTCGGTGCGCAGGCCCGGGTCGAAGGCGAAGCCGACCGGCCCGAGCCGCTCCCAGCGCTCCAGGTCGATCGAGGTGGCCAGGGCGATCCGCGGCCCAAGTGGCCCCCAGCCGGTGTAGGTCATCACATAGCGGCCGAGGGTGGGCACGAAGGTGATCCGCGGGTCCTCCACCCCGCCGCCGCTCCGGTGTCGCTCCCACAACTCCTCCGGCTCCAGCGCCACCCCGAGCCGCTCGACCCCGGCGGGCACGCCGTCGTCGAAGCGGACCCGGGCCAGCCCGACGCGGGAGTAGTTGCCCTCGGCGACCAGGCGCGGGAACAGGTACAGCTCCCCGTCGGGGCCGCGGGCACAGGCCGGGTTGCACACGCCCCCGGCCTCGCGGGGGTCGTCCGGGTCGGGGGCCATGACCACGCCGAGGCGGCGGACCGTCCAGCCCGCCGCCGCGAACGGGTCGGTTGTCCTCGTCATCCCTTGATCGCCGAGCCGAGGTTGGAGGCCCGGAAGTGGCGCTGGAACACCAGGAACAGCACGACCGCGGGAATCGCCAGCACCACCGCGCCGGCCAGGATGGCCCCGAAGGGGTTGGCCTGGCGGGCGGCCACGGTGGAGATGAAGTTGGCCAGGGCCACGGCCAGCGGCTGCAGGGCGAGCTGCTTGGTGACCAGGAACGGCCAGAGGAACTCGTTCCAGGGGCCGATGAAGGTCACGATCACCGCGGTCAGGATGGCCGGCTTGGCCAGCGGGATGGCGATGCGGGTGAGGATCTTGAGCTCGCTGGCGCCGTCAAGGCGGGCCGACTCGAACAGCTCCCTTGGCAGCTGGAGGAAGAACTGGCGGAAGATGAACACTGCGATGGCGCTGACCGCGAACGGCAGGATCATGCCCAGGTAGCTGTCGGCCAGCCCGTAGTTCCGGACAATCATCACGTACAGCGGGATCATCAGCAGCTGGAAGGGCACGATCAGGATCAGCAGCATGGCGCTGAACACCGCGCCCCTGCCGCGGAACTCCAGCCTGGCCAGGGCGTAGCCGGCCAGCAGACCGAGCACCAGCGTGGACAGCAGCACCCCGCCGGTGAAGATGCCGGAGTTCAGCAGGGTGCGGGGCAGGTCGATGGCCCGGTCGATGTCGCGCAGGTTGTCCAGGGTCAGGTTGGCCGGGTTGGGGAACGCCCCGCTGATGCTGGAGTTCGGCTCGCTCTGCAGCGCCCCGATCACCATGTAGTAGAACGGGAACAGGAAGACCAGGGCGCCCACGGTGAGGCCAAGCAGCGGCCACAGGCGGCGCCGCGAGCGCCGGCTGGGCGGCGCGGTCGGTCGGGCTCGCTCCTCGACGACCTCGGGATGCTGGGGTTGGGTGGCGGTGGCCATGGTCAGCTCCTCTCCAGCAGGTAGCGGTTGACCAGCGAGACCGCTATCACGCCGATCGCCAGCAGCACCCCGATCGCCGCGGCGTAGCCGGCGTGGCCCTGCTCGATGCCCTCGGTGTACATCATCAGCACCGGCGAGACCGACGCCCCGGCGGGGCCGCCCCGGCCGGTGAGCAGGTACGGCTCGGTGAAGAAGTTGGCCCCGGTGATGGTGGCCGCGATCACCACCAGGGTGGTGGTCGGGCGGACCCCGGGCAGGGTGACCGCGGTGAAGCGCTTGACCGTCCCGGCCCCGTCGACCTCGGCGGCCTCGTACAGCTCCTCGGGGATGTTCTGGAGCGCGGCCAGGTACAGCAGCACGTAGAAGCCAAGCTGTTTCCAGGTGGCGAACAGGGCGATGATCGGCATCGCCCAGAAGCTGTTGACCAGCCAGGAAGGGTCGGGGGCGAGCGGCCCGAGCAGGTTGTTGACCAGCCCGTCGGAGTTGAACAGCCACAGCCAGACGCCGATCACGGCCACGCTCGCGGTCACATAGGGCACGAAGTAGCTGGCCCGGAAGAAGGTCCGGAACGGGATGGCGGTGTTCAGGGCGGTGGCCAGGATGAGGCCGACGAGCACGGTCAGGGGCACGTTGATGGCGATGAAGATGACCACGTTCAGCATGGCCCGGTGGAACACCGGGTCGGCCAGGGCGGTGGTGTAGTTGTCCAGGCCGACGAACGGCCGCTCCACGATCGCCCCCGGGGCGGCGAAGAAGTAGTCGTAGAACGACATGTAGACGGCGAAGCCGAGCGGGTAGGCGAAGATCGCGAACAGGAACACGACGTAGGGGGCCACGAACAGGATGCCGATCGGCTGCCGGCCGAGCAGCCGGCGTGTCAGGGGAGGCCGCGAGGTCGTCGCGGCGCTGGCGGCCATCGGCTCAGCTCTCCGCGGCCAGGGTCTTGACCTTCTCGGCGGCCTGGTCGAAGGCGCCCTTGACGTCGGCCTTGCCGAAGATCACGGCGTCGGTGTAGGCGTCACGGAAGGTCTGCCAGATCTCCACCGAGTTGGGGACGTTGGGCACCTCGACGGTGCGGGCGGCCTGGGCGGCGAAGAGCAGGTACTCCGGGTGGCTCTTGAAGTATTCCGGGAAGGCCGTGGGGACATCGTTCCGCATCGGCATCTGCCCGGTCATCTCCAGCAGCTTGCCGTCGTTCTCCTGGCTGGTCGCGAACTTGAGGAACTCCCACGCGGTGGCCCGGTTCTGGCAGCTCGAGTACATGGCGCTCGACTTCTCGTCGGAGAAGGTCTGGATCTGGCTCGGGTCCTTGCCGCTACTGGTCGGGATCGGCGCGACCCCCCACTTGACCTTGTCGCCGTACACCGCGATCGCCCACGGCCCCACGATCGCCATGGCCGCCTTCTTGTCGCCGAACGAGTCGCCGTTGTACGGCTCCCGCTGGGCCAGGCCGTCGCTGTACATCTGCTTCCAGAACTCGCCGACTGAGACACCCTCCGGCGTGTTGAACTGCGGCTGGCCACCCTCGACCAGCTGCTTGCCTGTCTCGGCGATGAACAGCGGGTAGAAGTCGAACCAGGACTGGTAGAACTCGCTGGACGGCGCCGGCCAGATGGCCGCCTTGACCCCGCCCTTGGCGACCAGGGTCTTGGAGGTGGCCAGGAACTCGTCGTAGGTCTTCAGCGGCGGGTTCTTGGTGTCCAGCCCGGCCTTGGCGAAGACGTCCTTGTTGTAGAAGATCATCACCGGGTTGGTCTTCCACGGCATCTGGTAGAACTTGCCGTCGGGCGACTTGTACTGGTCGGCCCGGGGCCCGGTCCGCTCCTGAATGTAGGACGCCCCGTCGCTGAAGGAATCCAGCGCCACCAGCCCGCCCTGCTTCTGGAACTGCGGCACCGCGGCCGGCGCGGTGTTGAAGATCAGGCAGGGGGTGTTCCCGGCCGTGATCGACGCCCCGATGACCTCCTCGGAGCTCTTGCCGGCCGGGATCTCCTCGGCGGTCACCTGCTGGTCGGGGTGGGCCTGGTTCCAGGCGGCGACGACCGCCTTGCCCCACTTCACCTCGTCGGCGTTGTTGGAGTACCAGATCTTGATCGGGCCTTTGGCCTGGGCGGCCTTGTCGGCCGACTGGCCGCCGCCGCCGCCGCAGCCCACAAGGGCCAGGCCGAGGGTGGCGACGACCGCGATCCAGAGCCGGATGCGGGTGCTTGGCATGGGGGCCTCCTTGGGGAAGGTTCGGCTCACTCCGGTCGGGGCGGGCCGGTGGATGCTCGGAAGACGGGGCTTGCCGGGGATAGCTCGACGTCGGGGGCGGCGCGGCCCTCGCCGGCCGCCAGCAGCACCGTGGCGGCTGCCCGGCCCCAGGCCATGGCGTCCTGGCGGACGGTGGTCAGCGGCGGGGCGACGTGGGCGGCCAGGGGCACGTCGTCGAAGCCGGTGACCGACAGGTCGCCGGGCACCTCGAGGCCGAGCCCGATGGCCACGCCCGTGCCGGCGATGGCCATGACGTCGTTGGCGTACACGATCGCGGTGGGTGGGTGGGACAGCTCCAGCAGGGCCCGGGTGGCGGCCGCCCCGCCCGGGCCGGTGAAGTCGGCCGTCAGCTCGGGCCCGGGGGCGACCCCGGCCGCCTCCAGGGTCTGGCGCCAGGCGGTGCGCCGCGACAGCGAGTGGACGTAGCCCTCGGTGCCGCCGACGAACGCGACCCGGCGGTGGCCGAGGCCGAGCAGGTGCGCGACTGTCCCGGCCACCCCCTGGCGGTCGTCGACGGTCACCACCGGGAACGGGCAGGGCCCGGTCGGCCGCCCGACCGCCACCGCGGGCAGGCCGAGCCCGGCCAGCAGGCCGAAGCGGCGCTCCTCGACCCGGAGGTCGTTGAGGAACACCCCGTCGACCCGGCCCTGGCTGGCCAGCCGCCGGTAGCTGGACGCCTCGGCCTCGTCGTCGTCGGCCACGACCTGGAGGACCAG
>JASLIH010000340.1 GCA_030152105.1 Actinomycetes bacterium | reverse complement strand
CCCCGACGACCTGGTCGCCGACCTGGCCCAGGCGCTCGACCGGGCGTGACCGGCGCGGCACCGCCCCCGGTCACGCCCGGTCACCCTCGCCGACGTCGACGCCGTGGTGGCCCTGCTGGCCGAGGTGGCCGGCGAGGGCCGCTGGATCGCCACCGAGGCCCCGGTCGACGTCGGGCGCCGCCACCGCCGCATGGCCGAGGACATCGAGGCCGCCGACGCCGTCGTCCTGGTCGCCGAGGCCGGCGGGACGCCGGTGGGCGAGCTCGGCCTCCACCTCGCCCCCTACGGCGTGGCCGACCTGGGCATGGCCGTGGCCGCCGGCTGGCGGGGCCGCGGGGTCGGCGGCGCCCTGCTCGCCGAGGGGATCGAGCAGGCCCGGGCGGCGGGCGCGCACAAGCTCGCCCTCCAGGTCTGGCCCCACAACACCGCCGCCATCGCCCTCTACGAGCGCTTCGGCTTCCAGCGCGAGGGCTACCTGCGGCGCCACTACCGGCGCCGCTCGGGCGAGCTGTGGGACGCCATCATCATGGGCCTGCGGCTGGACTGACGGCGCGGGTAAGCTCACCGCCTCATGGAGCCGAAGCCGCCGAACAAGCCGACCCTCGACGGGCTCGAGCGCAAGTGGGCCGACCGGTGGGCGCGCAGCGGCGTGTACCGCTTCGACCGCACCCGGCCCCGGGTCGAGGTGTTCTCGATCGACACCCCGCCGCCCACGGTCAGCGGCCGGCTGCACCTGGGCCACGCCTTCTCCTACACCCAGACCGACGTGGTCGCCCGGTTCCAGCGCATGCGCGGCCGGGCCGTGTTCTACCCGATGGGCTGGGACGACAACGGCCTGCCGACCGAGCGGCGGGTCCAGCAGCATTTCGGGGTCCGCTGCGACCCGTCGCTGCCCTACAAGCCGTCCTTCGAGCCTCCCGAGTGGCCGTCGCGGCAGCCCATCGCGGTCTCCCGGCCCAACTTCGTGGAGCTCTGCAGCCAGCTCACCATGGAGGACGAGCAGGCCTTCGAGGCGGTGTTCCGCCGCCTCGGGCTGTCGGTCGACTGGTCGCTGACCTATGCCACCGTCGGCGAGCAGGCCCGGCGGGCCTCCCAGCGGGCGTTCCTGCGCCTGCTGGCCAAGGGCCTGGCCTACCAGGCCGACGCCCCGACCCTGTGGGAGGTCGACTTCCACACCGCCGTCGCCCAGGCCGAGCTGGAGGACCGCGAGGTCGAGGGCATGTCCTACCGGCTGCGCTTCGCCGACGGGGTCGAGGTCGACACCACCCGGCCCGAGCTGCTGGCCGCCTGCGTCGGCCTGGTCGTCCACCCCGACGACGGCCGCTTCAGCGCCCTGCACGGGACCACCGTCATGACCCCGCTGTTCGGGGCCGAGGTGCCGGTGCTGGCCTCCAAGCTGGCCGACCCCGGCAAGGGGACCGGCATCGCCATGCTCTGCACCTTCGGCGACCCCACCGACCTGGTCTGGTGGCGCGAGCTGGGCCTGGCCATGCGGCCGGTCCTCGACCCGGACGGGACCATCCGGCCGGTCGTCTGGGGCTCGCCCGGGTTCGCCTGCGCCGACCCGGCGGCCGCCCAGCAGGTCCACGACCAGCTGGCCGGCCTGCCCGTGGCCCGGGCCCGGGAGCGGGCGGCGGCCATGCTGCGCCAGGCCGGCGCCCTGGCCGCGCCCCCGGCCCGCATCACCCAGACGGTCAAGTTCTACGAGCACGGCAGCCAGCCGGTGGAGATCCTGACCAGCCGCCAGTGGTTCGTCCGCACCGTCAGCCTCAAGGACGCCCTGCTGGCCAGGGGGAAGGAGCTGTCCTGGCACCCCGAGTGGATGCGCAGCCGGTTCCAGAACTGGGTCGACGGGCTCTCGGCCGACTGGTGCGTCAGCCGCCAGCGCTTCTTCGGGGTCCCGTTCCCGCTCTGGTACCCGGTGACCGAGGACGGCGAGGTCGACCACGACCACCCGCTGGTGCCCTCCGAGGCCCGACTGCCGGTCGACCCCTCCACCGACGTGCCCACCGGCTACCTCCAGGCCGACCGGGACCGGCCGGGCGGCTTCGCCGGCGCCCCCGGGGTGATGGACACCTGGGCGACCTCGGCCATCACCCCCGAGATCGCCGGCGGATGGGAGGACGACCCCGACCTGTTCGCCCGGGTGTTCCCCATGGACCTGCGGCCCCAGGGCCACGACATCATCCGCACCTGGCTGTTCTACTCGCTGGCCCGGGCGCATGTTGAGCACGACACGGTCCCGTGGGCGCACGCGGTCATCGCCGGCTGGGTGGTCGACCCCAACCGGCGCAAGCTGGCCAAGTCCCGGGGGGACGCCCTCACCCCCACCGACGCCCTCGAGCGCTTCGGGGCCGACGCCCTGCGCCACTGGGCGGCCGGCAAGCGGGCCGGGGTCGACACCACCCTGGACGAGGGCCAGCTGCGGGTCGGGCGCCGCCTGGCCACCAAGCTGCTGCACGCCTCCCGGTTCGTGCTCAGCCTCGACGGGCGGGGCGCCGCCGAGGCCACCGAGGCCCTGGACCGGGCCATGCTGGCCGGGCTGGCCGGGGTGGTCGACGAGGCCACCGCCGCCTTCGAGGCCTACGAGCCGGCGCGGGCCCTGGAGGCCACCGAGGCCTTCTTCTGGACCTTCTGCGACCACTACCTGGAGCTGGTCAAGGGCCGGGCCTACGGGGAGGACGGCCCGGCCGGCCAGGCCTCGGCCGTCGGGTCCCTGCGCCTCGCCCTCGACACCCTGGTCCGGCTGTTCGCCCCGGTGCTGCCGTTCGTCACCGAGGAGGTCTGGTCGTGGTGGCGCGACGGCTCGATCCACCGCAGCCCCTGGCCCGAGGGCGGCCCCCTGCGGGCCGCCACCGGCGTGGAGTGGCCGAGCCCCCTCGCCCTTGAGGCCGCCACCGCCGTCCTGGCCGAGGTCCGCCGGGCCAAGACCGCCGCCCGCCGGTCGCTGCGCACCCCCGTGCGCCGGGTCGAGGTCGCCGACCGCCCCGAGCGGGTGGCGGTCCTGGCCGAGGTCGCCGGCGACCTCCGCCGCGCCGGCGCCATCGGCGACCTGGTCCTGGTCGAGCGCGCCGGGCCCCCGCGGGTCACCGTCGACCTGGGCAGCTAAGCCGGCGTCAGTCCTCGTCGGGCCGCCGCGGGCGGTCCCGGAGGCGCTTGGTGGCCGAGCGGCGCCGTTTGGACTCGACCCGGCGGGCGGTCGAGGCGCGGGTGGGGCGGGTCGGGCGGCGGGCCCTCGGGGTGGCCAGGGCGCCGGCCAGCAGCTCGGCGAACCGCTCCATGGCGGCCCGGCGGTTGGCCAGCTGGCTGCGCTGGGCCTGGGCGACCACCCGCAGGACGCCGCCCGAGTCGACCCGAGGGCCCAGGCGGCGCAGGGCCAGCTCCTTGGCCTCGTCGCTCAGCGACGGCGACCCGGCCAGGTCGAAGCGGAGCTCGACCCGCGAGTCGGTGGTGTTCACCCCCTGCCCGCCCGGCCCGGATGCCCGGCTGGCCCGGAACTCGAGCTCGGCCACCGGGATCGCGACCTCAGGGGTGATCCGGATACCCTCGGCCATCGCGTCACTCCCGGTGGCGGGCCCAGGCCGGCATGGGGCTCTCGGACAGGTAGTTGGCCGTGTTGACGAGGGCGACGTGGGAGAACGCCTGGGGGAAGTTGCCGAGCAGACGCCCGGTGGAGGGGTCGAACTCCTCGGCCAGCAGCCCGACGTCGTTGCGGAGGGTGAGCAGCCGTTCGAAGATGGCCAGGGCCTCCTCGCGCCGGCCCATCAGGACGAGGTTGTCGGCCAGCCAGAAGGTGCAGGCCAGGAACGTCCCCTCGCCGGGCGGTAGCCCGTCGACCGACGGTGAGCCCTCCGGCGGGTAGCGCAGGACGAGCCCGTCCACCGTCAGCTCGCGCTGGACGGCGGCGACCGTGCCCTTGACCCGGGGGTCGCCGGCGGGCAGGAACCCGACCAGGGGGATCTGGAGCAGGCTGGCGTCCAGGTGGTCGGCCCCGTAGTACTGCACGAAGGTGTCGCGCTCGGCGTCGTAGCCCTCGCGGCAGACCTCCTCGTGGAGCTGGCGGCGAGTCGCCCGCCAGCGGTCCACCGGGCCGTCCTGGTGCAGCAGCTCGACCGCCCTGATGGCGCGGTCGAGCGCGACCCAGGCCATCACCTTGGAGTGGGTGAAGTGGCGCCTGGGGCCGCGGATCTCCCAGATGCCCTCGTCCGGCTCGTGCCACTTGGTCTCGAGGAACTCGAGCAGGGCCCGCTGGAGGTCCCAGGCCGCC
>JASLIH010000315.1 GCA_030152105.1 Actinomycetes bacterium | reverse complement strand
ACAGCGACCACGACCAGGACCACCAGGAGCCAGGAGCGGTAGCCAGCTCGACCAGCGCTGCGACGGGGCGGGACACGGGTCGGGGACCAGCATGCCGGCGTCCCGCCCCGTCGTGTCCGTGCTGGTGGGGTTCGTGTGAGGAGTTGCTCTACGAACTCAAGGCCGGCCCTGCGGCCCGGCAGCCACACGACGGTCACCGGGCAACCGGGCCTCACCAGATAGACAGGTTGTCCGCCTCGGACAGTGTTGAGTTCGGACGCCCGACTATCCATACTTCGATACCCGGAAGCCCGAGTGTCAGGCTGCCGAATTCCCAGGGTGCGGGCCCGCGGGCGCCAGTGAGAGATCGGAGAGACGGTGACCACACCGATGAAGCCGGTCGAGCTGACCGTCGTCGACACGAACACCGCAGAGGTGGAGCTCTTCCCCGTCGAGTACATCAAGGCCAACCTGGAGCACGTACCGCTCGTGAACGACTCGGACACCGGGATGATGGTCCTGAAGATGGTCTATCGGGCCGGCTTCACGAACCCCTGGCACAGCCACCCGTGCGCCCACGGCATCTATGTGCTCGAAGGCACCCTCGACACCCACCAGGGTCAGTATCGGGCGGGAAGCTTCGTGTGGTTCCCGGAGGGCGGAATCATGGCACACGGGGCTACTCAGGACGAGGACTGCACCTTCTTGTTCATCACGAACAAGGCGTTCGCCATTCACTACGTCGGCGACGAGAACGACCCAGAGGCCCCGAAGGTCTAGGGCACGCCGCGCCAACGCGCTTGGTCCACGAACGGGCCGTCAACGCAAGGCTGCCGCCCCTCCTTCGGAGAGTTGCCAACGAGGCTCGGGTCGAGCTGGACAAGCCTCACCCATCGGCCGAGTTGGCGCCTCCACGATCAGGTGCGAGGTGCGTCGTGCTCGCCGGCCGTGCCATCTCCGTGCCATTCCGGGCACGACGTCACCGTCTGCCACGGTCAACCACGGATACTGCTGTCCTTTTGACCTCGGCGCTCTCTATTACAGGTGTGCAGCAACTCGAATGGTAAGGATAGGGTCGTCGGTTCGATTCCGGCGGAGGGCTCCACACCAAACCAGCAGCTCAGGCCGGGTCTCGCACCCGGCCTCTTGCATGTCGAACCGCTCGGGCAGGCGGACCACAACCGCCTCCCCGGGAGTTGCCATCGCACCGCCCTCCGATCACCGCAGCTTGATGACTACACGCGCGAGCCACCCGAAACGTTGGTCGAAGTCATGCGTTGACACAGCTGGCGATGAGCCATGGGACAGCTGGTGGGAACGCTCCGCTCCAACCGTGACCCAGGTCTTGATCCGGTAGCGGGTGCGGTTCATCGCCAGAGCAGCCTGGTGCCTACGACGCGTTGCCAGGGGACCGGTGGGGGGCGATGATCGGGCCGATATCTCAGGACGCCCACGGCCATTCCGCATCCCGAACAAGGTGCCCATGTCGATGCGACCCCACGAGACCCAGGCAGGCGTGCTCCAGCGGCTGGCCCGGGTGGATACGACCTCGCTGGTGGACGCCGGCCCCAGCCTGCGGGTCCTGCCGGCCGCGCTGCGGCCGGTCCGACGGGGGCTTCGCCTGGTCGGCCGGGCCCTGACCGTCGACGCCCGGGACGACCTGATGTCGGTGCTGGCCGGGCTGCACCAGGCCGGGCCCGCCGACGTGCTGGTCGTCGCCGCCGGCGACGACCACGCCGTCGCTGGGGAGCTGTTCGCCACCGAGGCGCTGCGCCGAGGGGTGGCCGGCATCGTCATCGACGGCTTGTGCCGGGACAGCCGCACCCTGGCCGAGCTGGGCCTCCCAGTGTGGGCCCGAGGGTTCGCACCAACCGCCTACCCGGCCCGGGCCGTGCCGGTGGTGCAGGTGCCAATCACCATCGGACCGGTGCCGGTGCGGCCGGGCGACCTGGTGGTGGGGGACGACGACGGCCTGGTGGTGGCCACCGAGGAGGAGCTGGAGGCGGTGCTCGATGCCGCCGAGGCGATCCAGCGGCGCGAGGTGGCACTACAGGCGGCGATCGCGGCCGGGGCGCCACTGTTCGACAGCCTCAACTACGACGAGCACCTGGCTGCGGTACGAGCCGGCCGCGACAGCAGGCTCACCTTTTCCTAAGCTGCCGATCGGGCCGGAAGTCGCCCGTGACTGGCCCATCCATAGCAGCCCGGCGCTGGTGCTGGCGGCCGGGTTGCCGAAGCGCTGCACCGCCGCCAGCAACCCGAACGCCGAGCCGCGAAGCTCCACCCGGCTGTGGCTGGGCACTGGCCTAGCATGTCAACCATGCGGTTTCACATCGACGCCATCCTGTTCGACATCGACGGCACCCTGGTGGACTCCACTGGTGTGGTCGTCCGGACCTGGAAGACCTGGGCAGCCAAGCGCGGTATCGATGCCGAGGAGGTCCTTCGCGTCTGCCATGGTCGCCGGACCGAAGACACGGTTGCCCTGTTCCTGCCCGTCGAGCAGCGGGTGACCGCCATGGCTGAGCTGGAGCAGCTGGAACTGGCTGATCTGGACGACGTGATCGCTCTTCCCGCAACGCAGACGCTGCTGCGGGATCTCCCTGCTGATCGCTGGGCCGGGGTGACGTCGGGATCGCGGACCTTGATGCGGGCCCGCCTCGCAGCCGCTGGCCTGCCCGTCCCCGACGTGATGGTTTCGGCGGACGACGTGAGTGTCGGCAAACCCCACCCGGAGGGCTATCTCAAAGCGGCTGCCGCACTCGGATACGACATCGCCCGGTGCTTGGTGGTCGAAGACGCCCCGGCCGGTATCCAAGCTGGCCACGCTGCAGGAGCGCGCACACTTGCGGTGGCCACATCCCACAGCGCCACGGAGCTGTCCTTGGCAGATGCCGTCGTCCCTGATCTGACCGCATGCACAGTGGAGCGCACTGCTGACGCCCTGCTGCTGACCACGACAGCCTGACAACTACGAGCGACGACGGCCTAGGCGCGCTTAAGGACGTTCCGAGCTGCCACTCCGTATGACCAAGGCTTCCTGGTCGCCTCGCGACGTTGATCCGGTAACGACAGGCGTCATGTCACGCGCCGGGTTTGTCACCGCGAGGTCGAGCCGGCCGCGCGCCTTGATCGTGCTTGACTGTGGGGTCCGCCGCTCCACAGTGGTTAGAAGACGGTGGCCCAGTCGTCCTTGATGCTGACCACGGTCCAGTCGTTGGTGTTGGCCAGCTGGAGTGCCTGCTCGGCGCCCGCGAGGTAGTCGAACTCGCGGTCCGGGTCATCATGGACCACCAGCAGCCGCAAGCACGGCCGGTCGGGCTGCTCGACGAACTGCAGCATCGGGATGTCCCCGTTGGAGTTGCCCGCCGCCAGCAGTGGCCGTCGGCCGACCCGGCTCCAGATCCGCACCGGCTTGGCGGGGCCGTCGTCCAGGACATCAAGCTCGGGCTGGTGGACAATCCTGCCGCCGTGCTCGTCCTGCTGATAGGCCAGCGAGACGCTGCTGCCGATCACCCGCTGGCGGGGGACGCCATACATGTCCTGGCTGACCGGCCGCATGAAGTCACGCCCACCACCAGAGGCGATGTAGTTCCTGAACCCGTTGGCCGCAAGGTAGCCCAGGAGCTCCACCATCGGCACATAGCCACATGCCAGATACGGGCGGCCCAGGGTGGGATGGGGGGTGGTGCGCAGGAACCGGTCGGCTTGGGCCTCGAAGTCCTCCACGGTGACACCGGCGAAGGCCTGCAGCACCCCGGCAGC
>JASLIH010000292.1 GCA_030152105.1 Actinomycetes bacterium | reverse complement strand
CTACGGGTTCGGCGAGCACGCCACTCACCATCAGCTGCCCGCCGTTCCTTATTACCGACTGCCTGCCGTCACGGAGACGCTCGCGGCCAAAGATCCAGCCATGGCTCAGGTCAACGGTTACGTGGGCACCATTATTTCGCTGGTGCGGCAAACAGCCTCAAGCCCCAGCTTGCTTCCTGAAGACCACGCCACTTGAGCGTTTCGTCGAATCAGCGAGTTGACACTGTGTAGAAACGGAAGCCGCAACGACCTGAACCTTCAATGATCCGTTTTGTGGAGCGCCAAACGTACGAGGTGCCGTCTCATGCCACATTCCCTGTGCGATAGCGGCGGCGGCCTGCGCGGCCGCGGCGAAGGCGTCCTCGTAGCGTGCCAGGCCGTTGTAGAGCGCGGCGGTCACCCATTGGGACACCGTGAGTCCCATCCCCTCGCCGCGGGCGATGAAGTCCTGGGTAGTGGTTCGGACCAGTCGCGTGACCTCATCCTCGTGGCCACGGAAGGCGGCCAGCGCGAGAGCCCCGTATGGGGGGACGACGCGGCCATCGGTGGCCTCGGCGAGTGTGTCCGCCTCCTGGACCAGTGACGTGGCCGCCCCCAGCTCCCCTGCGAAGATCTGGACCCCCACACGCGTGCTGAGGGCGAGTGGGAGGTGCGCGAGTGCGCCGACGTCACGGGCAGCTCGGATCTGGCGCATGGTGAGTGAGTCCCAGGCCTCGTAGTCCCAGATGAATCCCGCTGCCCGGCCGGCCAGCCACAGCCAGCGCAGACCTTCCTCAGTGCCGATCTCGTCGCTGTGGAACGCACGTAGCGCATTGCGCAGGATCGGCGTTCCGGCCGCGTGCCCGTCGCTGATCAGCACCGCGAGCCCGTCGAGGAGCAGATCCGCCGCCCGTGGCGGAGGCGCCGATGGCGGCGCGGCACATGCCGCGGCGGCGATGTGCCGAGCATCCCCTGCGCCTCCCAGGCGACCGGCGAACAGGGCGGCGGTCAGCGCGTCGAGGTAGAGCTCACGCGCCAGCCGCGTGTCCAGCGGCTCCAGTCGCTCGGCCGCCATGAGCAACAGGCGCGGTGCCTCGCTGCCACGATCTGCCGCGAAGGAGATGCGGGCGCGGAGGACGTCGACCTGGGCCCGCTGGAATTCGTCCAGCGGGCCCGCGTCCGCGCTGGCAGCAAGGGTGAGCGCCTCATCGAGGGCACCCGCCTGCTGCTTTGCCTGGGCCGCGGCCAGGGCCCGCCCGGCGCGACGCGCGGGGTCGAGCGTCAACACCGAGGAGCGCTCGAGGAAGGCCGCGGCGGCGGCGAACCCGCCGCGCGCCTGGGCTCGCGCTGCCGACCGTTCGAGCTCCGCCGCGACCTCCTCATCGGGCATGGCTGTCGCCTGCGCCCGGTGCCAGGCCCGGCGGTCCGGGTCGATGGCTGGATCGGTCGCTTCGGCGAGGGCGCGGTGGACCTCGCTGCGCGCATCCGCCCCAACTGCCCGGTACACCGCCGAGCGAACTAACGGATGACGGAACACCACCCCTGACCCGAATGCCACCAAGCCGTCCGATTCGACCGCCTGCGCGGCCGACTCGGGGATGCCGAGCCGCTGCGCGGCCCGCCACACGAGCGCCAGATCGCCGACCGGGTCGGCCGCGGCCACGAGCAACAGGCGCCGCGCGTCAACTGGGAGTCTGGCCAGCCGCCGCGTGAAGCTCTCCTCGATCCGGGCGGACAGGGGCAGCGCTGCGGGCAAGCCAAACCCGCCCGCGAGCTGGGTCGGCGTCAGCCCGCGCGGCAGTTCCAACAGCGCGAGCGGGTTTCCATGGGTCTCGACAACGATCCGCTCCAGCACTTGCGCATCGAGGCGAGCCGGCAGGGCGGACTCCAACAGCGCGTGGGCGTCGCGATGCCCCAAGGGCGCGACGTGAAGCTCTGGAAAGCCAGCGAGCGCGTCGCCCAGCTGGCGCGCCCCGAACACGAGCGCGATCTGCTCCGCCAGCAGGCGGCGAGCCACGAACCCAAGCGCCCGCGCCGACGCGCGATCGAGCCACTGCGCGTCATCGACGACACACAGGAGCGGCCGCTCCTCGGCGGCCTCGGACAGCAGGCCGAGGGCCGCCAGTCCGACCAGGAAGGGATTGGGGGCCGGGCCGGCGCTGTGGCCGAATGCGACGGCAAGCGCATCGCGCTGGGGATGCGGAAGACGTTCGGTGAGCTCCAGGATCGGCGAGCACAGCTGCTGCAGCGCCGCGTACGCGAGCTCCATCTCGCCTTCGACTCCGGCGGTGCGGGCGACCCGGAACTCCCGCGCCGCCTGGACCGCGTACTCCAGCAGCGCGGTCTTGCCGACGCCCGGCTCGCCGTGCACGACCAGGACTCCGCCGTGCCCGCCGCGGGCGGCGTCCAGCAGCCGTTCGAGCACCTCGCACTCGCGTTGCCGGCCGAGCAGCTGCGCTCCCGGCGACCTGGTGACCATCCCAACCCGTGACGATGCTCGGCTCATCTGTTGTCTCGCAGCATGACACTGGGGTCGCGGCTAAGGAATTCCGGGATTCGATCGCCTTGCTGTGCGGCCACGATGGCTCCCGGTGGAATCGACCCGGTTCCACCGGAGACGCCTCGACAAGGAGCACTCGATGAGCACGCCGGAAACGACAACTGCGGCATCCCCCGACTCGAGCGCTCGCGGCGCCGACGCCCTGCCCGACTACGCGCCGGTTCCTCGCTCCGCGCTCGGCCCCGCCCTCAATGCGCAGGGCTACTACGTCGGCCGGGTGGAGCGGAACCTCTACTGGGTCACCGACGGCACCTACCAGTCGGCGTTCCTGACCACCCCAGACGGTGTCGTCCTGTTCGACGCGCCGCCGACGATCGGCCACAACCTCCAGCGGGCCGTGGACGAGATCGCCGCCGCCAACGGCGTCAGCAACACCGTCAGCCACTTGATCTACTCGCACCACCACGCCGACCACGCCGGCGCGTCCTCGCTGTTCGACACCGGCGTGGTTCGCATCGGCCACGAGGAGACCCGCCGGCTCCTGCTGCGCGACGACGACCCGGCACGGCCGGCGCCGACCGAGACGTTCCAGGACCGCCGCACCCTGGAGATCGGCGGCGAGCGCATCGAGCTCGCCTGGCACAGCGCCAACCATTCGCCGGACAACATCATCATCCACCTGCCCGACCACAACACGCTGATGCTGGTCGACATCGTCAATCCGGGCTGGGCGCCGGTCTATGTCTCCAACCTGACCGAGGACATCCCCGGCTACCTCGAGGCGCCGGCGAACGCGCTCGCCTACTCGTGGAAGCACTTCATCGGAGGTCACCTCGGCCGGCTCGGCACCCGCGACGACGTGAGGCTGCACCAGCAGTACATGGCCGACATCTCCGAGAGCTCGAGGAAGGCGATCGACACGGTCGACCCCACGCGGTACTTCGTGAAGTACGGCGCGAACAGCTGGGCGGCCGTGAAGGGCTATCTGGACGAGGTCACGGCCGTCGCCGCAGCGCCGGTCATCGAGAAGTACATCGGCGTGCTCGCGGCAGCCGACGTGTTCACCGAGAGCACGACGTTCTGGGTCATGGAGTCGATCCGCCTCGACCTCGGCTACGGCTCCCAGGTGCATCCCTGAAGCCGGCAGCCCCATACGCGACCCGATCGGCGACCACCTGCTCAGGCCGCGGAACGTGGCGATCTTCGTGATCGACTACCAGCCCTCGCAGCTCGCCGGGGTCCGGTCGATGGAACCAACCCCGCCGATGTGACCGTGACCGCGGCCGTCCTGGGCGGCGTCCCAACCGCCGAGATCACCCTCGACCGGGTCGAACCTCGCCGTGTTGTTCTGTACTTCCACGGCGGCGTGTACGTGCTCGGGGACGCCTTCCAAGCCGCCGACCTGGCCTCCCAGATCGGCCGGCGGACCCGCGCCAAGGTCATCTCGGTCGACTACCGCCTCGCCCCCGAGCACCCGTATCCGGCAGCGGTCAACGACGCGCTGGCCGCCTACCAAGCCCTCCTGCACAACGGCACCCCCCCATCGGAGATCGCCTTTGCGGGCGAGTCCGCCGGCGGCGCGCTCGCCGTCGCCACCTTGGTCAACGCCCGCGATCACGGGCTGCCCCTGCCCGCCGCGGCCTTGGCCATGTCCCCGTATGCCGACCTCACCTTGTCCGGGGCGACCATGCAAACCAAGCGCGCGGCCGACCCGCTGTTCACCCCCGAGGCATTCCCGCCCCGGGTCGCCGACTACACGGCGGGACACGACCCCGCCCTGGGCCTGATCAGCCCCATCTTCGCCGACCTGTCCGGCCTGCCGCCCCTGATCATCCAGGCCGGAACCCACGAGCTCCTCCTCGACGACGCCATCCGCCTCGCCCGGCAAGCCGCCACCGCCGACGTGCAGGTCACCCTCGACATCACCCCCCAGGTGCCGCACGTCTTCC